>NZ_JAJCXD010000051.1:0-53274 GCF_021056305.1 Actinokineospora sp. PR83 | reverse complement strand
CACCGCGGGCGGCTCGGGCCGCGCGGGCGCCGCGGCGGGCTCGGCACGCACCGGCACCGGCTCCGGTCGGACGGGCTCCGGCCGCTCGGGCGGCTCCACGCCGAGGGCCGCCGAGCCCCGGACCGAGTCCCCCGGCCAGGGCGGCCAGAGCAGCAGCGGCGGGGCGGCGGCCTTCTCCGCCCGGTCCGGCTCGGGCCGCAGGCGCTAGGACCCGCCCCGAGGCCGCTTCACCGGCGCAGCGGCCAACCGGGCACCCCGGCCCCCACCGGCACAGCCACCCAGCCACCCCCGAAACCGCCCGCCCGCCACGCCGAACCCCATCGGTGCGGCGGTGGGCAGCCTTGGGAACCCGGTGGTCCTGAACCCGGTGGCCCGGCGACGCCGAGCCTCACCGGTGCGGCGGCTGAACGCCCTGGAAACCCATGGCCCGGCGCCCGGCAACGCCGAACCTCACGGGCCCGGCAGTCGGCCGCCTTGAAACCGGCGGCCCGGCCACCGGCGGTACCGAACCCCACTGGTGTGGCGGTGAGCCGCCCTGGAAACCGCAGGCCCGGCCACCAGCCGCCCCAACCGGGCGCAGCCGCCAGCCACCTCCTGCCACCGGCGGCCCGGTGCCAGCCACATCACACCCGTCGGCGCAGCCACCGGCCACGTCGAACCCCACGGGCGCAGCCGCCGACCACCCTCGCAACCGCCGGCCTGGCTAAGCCCCTGCCCGGGTGGGTGGATGTGTTTGGTCGGGGGTGGCGATCATGTGCAAGCCTGTCCTGGCGGTGGGGCATCCCTTCAGCCCCACCCTGTCACGCTGGGCCACATGATCGCCGTAGGGGCCCCGGCCAAGCACATCCACCCAGCCGGGCACCACCACCAAACCCGGGCTGACGCACCCAAAGCTGCGCCCCCCACGTCAATTCGTCCACAATGGATCGAAATGGAAAGGCCCCTCCCGGCACCAGCCGGAAGGGGCCTCCCCATCACACCATGACTACGGCAGTGCCCTGTCCGGCCGATGGGTCAGCCGGATCGAGTTGACCACCGGCGGCTGCTTGCCGCGCAACGCCGCCAGTTCCACCGAGATCGACCCGCCTTCCGGCACCGTCACCCAGAACTCCCGGGTGTCGGCCGTGAGCGTCCCGACGGTCGCGGCGATGTCGTGGTTCGCCAGGACCTTCGTGCCGTTGAGCGACACGTCGAACACGCGCTTGCCCGCGACGATCGTGGGCTTCAGCTCCGCGAACGACAGCTCCACCTGGTAGGTGCCCGCCGGGAGGGCGTCGAAGCGGTAGCCGCCCGCGCTTTCCCGCTGGGTCTGGAAGAGGGTGTCGTCCTCGGTGCCCTCGATGGCCTTCTTGGTGGTGACGACCGGGCCGTTGCTCAGGTAGCCGTAGCCGCCCGGGGTCCAGGCGCGGTCGGCGACCCAGGAGTCCGCCGCCCGGTCGGTGTGGCCCGTGGTGGCGCCGACGTCCACGCCGGTGCGGTAGGCGGGGACCACCAGGGTGACCGGGACCACCAGCGTGGGTGTGCGGCCCGCGTTGGTCGTCAGGGTCACCGCGGCCTGGTGCACGCCGGGCAGCAGGCCGGTCGGGTCGACCCGGACGGTGATGTCCTGCTGCTGGCCCGGCTTGAGGGTCGCCGACCCCGGTACCGCCCACGCCCACGGCGCGTTCGAGGCCAGGGTGTAGTCGAGCGTCAGGTCGCTGGTGCTCTTGAGGGTCACCACCGCTGTGCGGAGCTGGCCGGACTGGCCCAGGAACGTCAGCGGTGCGGTGGGCAGTTCGGCCCGCGGTGTCTTCAGCGCGAAGTTCACGGTGAGGTCGCCGGACACGGTGATGTTCTTCGTCTGGGTCGCGTAGTTCGGCTTCGTCACCTCCACGCTGTAGGTGCCCGCCAGCAGGCGGGCCCGGTAGCGGCCGTCGGCGTCGGTGGTGAGCTTCGCCGTCTCCACGCCCGCCTTGAGGACCCGGACGGTCGCGCCGCTGATCGGCGCCTTGTCGTTGGCGTCGGTCACCCGGCCGGTGGCGATGCCGGTCGGCGGCAGCTTGAACCGGATGGACTGGCCGTCGGCCAGGGCCGGGGCGTTGAGGGAGTACTGCAGCGCCACGGTGCCGGTCGCGTTCTCGATGCCGACGGTTGCCGACGCGCCCCGCTCGCGGGTGCTGTTCGGGTCGATCCCCCGGTAGCGCAGGGAGATCTCGCCGCTCTCCGACAGCACGACCTCGAAGTCCACCCGCGTGGCGGTGGCCTGGTAGAAGGTCGCGTTGCGCCACTCCACGACGAACTCGCGGTTGGGCGCGGTGCCGGTGGTCTTGGTCGCCACCCGGCTGGTGGAGTCGATCAGCAGGTCGTCCCAGAACGGGTAGATCGCCGCGTTCGGCGCACCGCCCGCCGGGAGCGCGACGTTGGAGTACGCCGTGCTCGACGCCAGGAAGTTCAGGTGGCCGTTGGTGGAGGCGAACGCCTGCGTGTAGTTGTTGCCGTAGAAGAAGAAGCTGAACGGCAGCGGCACGGCGACCGACGAGTCGTCCCCGGCCAGCGCCAGCGGGGTGTCGCCCTCCACGTACGGCGCGGTGTCGAGCACGCAGTGGTTGCCGAACGAGTCGGTGCGGCTGGGCAGGGTGAACCCGACCACCTCGTCCCCGTCCACCACGACGTCCTTGGTCTGCGGGTCGGAGCAGCCGCCCGCCGACGCCGTGATGCGGTGGCTGCCCTCGGGCACGTTCGGGACGGAGTACGCCCCGGCCGCGTCCGTGGTCACCGCCGGGATCGGCGTGGACAGGACCTGCACGGTCGCGTTGGCGACCGGGCCGCCCTGCGCGTCGAGCACGGTGCCGGACACGGTGTGCCGGGCGACCGGGGTCAGCACGACGTCGCGGGTGACCGTCTGGTCCTCGGTGACCGTGGCGGTCCCCGAACCGCTGCCGTAGCCGAACGCGGACACGGCGACGGTGTAGTCGCCCACCGGCAGGACCGAGCCGTAGGCGCCGGTCGCGTCGGTGGTCAGCGTGCGGTTGCTCGGGCCGGTGACGACCACGGTCGCGCCCGCGACCGGTGCGCCGCCCGCCGCGTCGGTGACGTGGCCCGCGAGCGTGCCGACCGGGCCGCGCGGGGAGCGGTCGACCGCGGCGAACGCGTCGAGCTTGCCCTCGCCCCAGACGTTGTTGTCCGCCGCGGTGCCGCCGCAGGCGGTGTCGTTGACGTCGGTCGCGGACTCGTCGAGCAGTTCCTGCGTCCGGGTGATGTCACCGACCAGCGACGGTGCCGCCGACCACATCAGCGCCACCGTGCCGGAGGTGTGCGGTGCCGCCATGGAGGTGCCGCTGTTGAGCTCGTAGCCACCGCCGGGCACCGACGAGCGGACGTCGTCGCCCGGGGCGGCGATGTTCGGCTTCACGTCGCCGTTCTCGCCGGGACCGCGGCTGGAGAACGACGCGATGGCGCCCGCGGAGTCGAACGCCCCCGAGGCGTAGGACTCCGTGTTGTCCCCGGGCGAGCCCGCGGTGTTGCACGAGGGCCCGGAGTTGCCGTTGGAGAACGACGGGAAGATCCCCGCCGCGCGCCAGGCGTTGACGGTGTCGCGGTACCACGGGTCGATCGTGGCGCCGTTCGACGAGCCCCAGGAGTTGTTGACCACCTGCGGGCGCAGGTCCGGGCGCGGGTCGGCGCCGGTCAGGTCGGTGGGGGCGAGCATCCACTCGCCGGAGGCCAGCAGCGAGGTGTCCGAGCAGCCGTTGGTCTCGCAGCCCTTCGCCGCGATCCAGCGGGCGCCGGGGGCGACGCCGATCTGGTTGCCCGCGCCGTCGTCGCCGACCATGGTGCCCATGGTGTGCGTGCCGTGGCCGTTGTTGTCGCACGGCGCCGCGCTCGGGCAGATCTCGGCCGGGTCGAACCAGCTGTGGTTGTGGTCGAAGGTGCCGCCGCCGGAGTTGCCGCGGTACTTGCCGACCAGCGCCGGGTGGTCGAATTCGACCCCGGAGTCGATGTTGCCGACCACGACGCCCTCGCCGCGCACGCCGAACTGCGACCAGACGTCGTCGGCGTTGATGGCCGCGAGGCCCCACTCCACCGAGTTCACCTCGGCAACGGCCTGGCTCGGCAGCGGCTTGGGCAGCTCGTAGGTGCGCGCGGGCAGGATCGACCTGACCTCGCCGTGCGCGGCCAGCGCGGTGGCCAGTGCCTCCGAGCCGTTGTGCACGCGCAGGGCGTTGGCGATGTAGAACGGCTTGTAGTCGACCTTGGCGGCGTCCAGTTCCTTGCGGACGGAAGCCTGGCTGCGGTCGGCGGTGGCGCGCAGCGCGTCCACCACCGCCTGGCCGCGGGCGTTCCAGTCGGCGACGCGGGAGGGGCCGCTCAGGTCGGCCTTGTCGGTGAAGGAAACCCAGAAGTCGGTGCTGTCCTTGGCGTCGAACGCCGCGGCGACCGTCGTGTCGATCTTGTCGTTCGGGGACGGCGCGGCGGGTGCGGCGACCGCGGGCACGGTGAGCGCTCCGAGCAGGCCGAGCACGGCGGAGGTCAGGGTCAGGGCGGTCCGGCCTCGTGGTCTGCGCCGGTGGTGACTTGCTGACAAGATGGGACTCCCAACTCGCGCGGCAGGGTTCGCGCGTGACCACCGGTAGTCGAGTGCTGACTTTCCGGTTCCCCCTGACGCTGCCTGATCGGGAGCGCCAAATGAAGGCGCGAATCCGGGCGGTATCGGGTCTTTTGTCGGGCGGCGACCGGTTTCTGCCCGGCTGCTGCCTGGATCACACCCCTATTCCTGTAACGGCGCGACCCCTATCGGTGACGTTCTTGTCAGTGAATGCCGAACTCGGCAGTGGGGGGTGGTGACCGGTGGAAACCGGGAACGTGCTGGAGCGCTTGGACGTTCCATTGGTCCTCTGCGTGGGGACGAGCGCCGAGCAGCTGGCCGCGATCGCCGAGGCCACCCAGGGGCGCGCGGCCGTGCTGTACCTGCCGGACCAGCGGGCGCTGCGCACCGCCCTGGACACCACGATCGCCGAGGCGCCACCGCTGCTGACCGCGCACCCGGTCGTGGAGCACGGCGGCCTGCGGCTCGACCCGGGCTCGCGCTCGGCCACCTGGCACGGCGCCCCGCTGGCGCTGTCGGCCCGCGAGTTCGACCTGCTGTCCGCCCTGGCCGGGGAACCGGGTCGGGTGTGGACGTTCGCCGAACTCACCACGCACGTCTGGGGCAGGCCGTACGTGGGCGACACGCAGGCGGTGGTGTCCGCGGTCAAGCGCTTGCGCCGCCAGTTGCGCACGGCCGCGGCCGACCTCGGCGTCGAGTCCGTGCGCGGCGTCGGGTACCGCGTCGGGGTGCCAGGTGGGTCACACTGATCGGGCACCGCGGGTGGTGATCGGGGCCGGAACCGTCATGCTGTCGGAATGAGCGAGCAGCACTACCTTGTCGGGCTCGACCTCGCGGGCCGCCGCGTCGTCGTGGTCGGCGGCGGCATCGTCGCCCAGCGCCGCCTGCCCCGCCTCGTCGGCTCCGGCGCCCTGGTCGAGGTCGTCTCGCCCGAGGCCACCCCGTCGGTGGAGGCCATGGCCGACTCGGGCGAACTGGTCTGGCACCGGCGCGAGTACCGCCCCGGCGACCTGTCCGGCGCCTGGTACGTGCTGTGCTGCACCTCCGACACCGCGGTCAACGTCGCCGTCGCCGAGGAGGCCGAGCGGGTCCGGGTGTTCTGCGTGCGCGCGGACGCGGGCAGCGAGGGCAGCGCCGTGACACCGGCCAGCGGCGAGTACGAGGGCCTGCTGGTGGGTGTGCTCGCCGGTGGGGCGCACCAGCGCTCGGCGGCCGTGCGGGACGGCCTGCTCGACGCCCTGCGCGAGGGCCGGGTGCCCGACGGGGCGCGGACGCCGGAGCTGCCCGGGGTGGCGCTCGTCGGCGGCGGGCCCGGCGACCCGGAGCTGATCACCGTGCGCGGCAGGCGGCTGCTCGCCCGCGCGGACGTCGTCGTCGCCGACCGGCTCGGCCCGCGCGAACTGCTCGACGAGCTGGCGCCCACGGTCGAGGTGATCGACGCCGCCAAGATCCCCTACGGCCGCGCCGCCACCCAGGACGCCATCAACGACGCCCTCATCACCCACGCCAAGGCGGGCAAGTTCGTCGTCCGGCTCAAGGGCGGCGACCCGTACCTGTTCGGCCGCGGCTTCGAGGAGCTGATCGCCTGCGCCGAGGCGGGCGTGCCGGTCACCGTCGTCCCCGGCATCACCTCGGCGTTCTCGGTGCCCGCCGCCGTCGACGTGCCGGTCACCCACCGCGGCGTCGCGCACGAGGTCGTGGTGGTCTCCGGGCACATCGGCCCGGACGACCCCGCCTCGCTGACCGACTGGGACGCGCTGGCCCGGCTCGGCGGCACCATCGTGATCATGATGGGTGTGGACAAGCTGGACAGGTTCGCCGCCGTGCTGATCGCGGGCGGGCGGCCGGGTGACACCCCGGTGGCGGTGGTCCAGGAGGGGACCACGCGCAACCAGCGGGTGCTGCGGTCCACTTTGGACCGGGTGGCGGCGGACGTGGTCGACCGGGGGATCCGGCCGCCCGCGGTGACGGTCGTCGGTCCGGTGGCGGGACTGGCGGGGGAACTGGTCGGCCGGGACTAGGACTCCGCGACCCGTCGGGGTGGCCGGGGTCCCGGCCGGGCTAGTCCGGCCACTCCCAGCGGGCGCAGAGGATGCCCGGGCCGAAGTCGAGGGCGACCGCGTGCGCCTTGCCGTCGGCGGTGACCTCCAGCTTCTTGCGGTTGGTCACCTGGTCGTCGGCGTCGAGGGTGTGCTGCTCCAGGTACGCGGGCAGGGCGCGCGGGTCGAACCGCAGCTCCAGCACGAACTCGCGGACCGGCGAGGTGAACTTGCGGCAGTACGCGTCGTCGCCGCGGGAGTACGGGGGGCCGGGGTGGTGCAGGGCGTAGTCGACGATCGTCGTCTCGCCGCGGCTCAGCGGCTGGTCGAGCATGATCTCCGCGGCCATCAGGCCCGCGGTCGGGTCGTGGGCGACCCGGCCGATGCGGCAGTTGTCCCCCGAGGTGACCTCGGGGAAGGGGCGGCCGGGCAGCTCCAGGTCGTAGACCATCAGCGTGCGGTCGGCCCCGTCGCGCTCGGCGCGGAAGACCTGGCGGACCGACACCGCCTTCTCGCCGCGGTCGACCGCGACCTCCATGCGGTCGTGCTGCGAGAGCTTCGTCAGGGCCGAGTCGGTGGTGAAGTCGATGCGCCGCAGCAGGTGCGAGACCGGTTCGCTGTTGCCCCACAGCGCTTCCACGGTCAGCCGGGACGACTCGCGGTTGACCCGGCCGCGCGGCCGGGGTGGGCCGAGCAGGGCGATGAGCGACCCGGTGGGCACGCCGAGGACGTCCTCGAGGTGGCCGAGCGCGGCCAGCGACTCCGCGCGCTCCGGTCGGCGCCTGCCGGACTGCCAGTAGCTCAGCGCGGTGACGCTGATGGACACCCCGCGTGCGCGCAGCCGGTACTGGATGCGGTCGAGGCTCAACCCGCTCGCCTGGATCGCCGACCGCAGCGCCACGGGGAACGCGTCGGCGACGGGCGATTCGGACGGTTCGACCGTCATCGCATGGCGGAGCCTTTCGTTCTGGTGAAGTTCACGAACCGGCTCGCGGGTGACACCGCTACCCATGTTCACTCCCGGGGTTACCGCTTACGCCCTGATAAGCACAGTACGTCCTGGTAGGCCGCATGGGTAGCGCCAGTGTTAATTCCAGGGTGACGGCGTCACTGCCTCCAGTGACAAGATGACCCCAAAGACCTATGGGCTATACCGCCGGACGTTCCAACAATTGCGTCTGAATGGCTCAATACGAAGGTATTGCCACCCCGGGCGGGTTGGCCCCGGGCGCGGGGTTAAACCTGCTCGACGCACGCCGGGGCCCGTTGGCTAGCCTGACCAGCACAGGCGGTGCACGGAGGTCTCCACGACCCCGCACCGCGTCCCACCATCTGGACTAGGAGAACGCGACCCGTGATCCGCACGCACGAGGCCGGAACCCTCCGCGCCGAGCACGCCGGGCAGAGTGTCACCCTCAGCGGTTGGGTGGCCCGCAGGCGCGATCACGGCGGCGTCATCTTCATCGACCTGCGCGACGCCTCCGGGGTGGCGCAGGTGGTGTTCCGCGAGGGCGAGATGGCCGAGCGCGCGCACCGGCTGCGCGCCGAGTTCTGCGTCAGGGTCGTCGGCGAGGTGTCGGTGCGCCCCGAGGGCAACGAGAACCCGGAGCTGCCGACCGGCGCCATCGAGGTGCTGGTGACCGAGCTGGAGGTGCTCAGCGAGTCCGCGCCGCTGCCCTTCCCGCTCGACGACCACCTCTCCGTCGGCGACGAGATCCGGCTGCGCCACCGCTACCTGGACCTGCGCCGCAGCGCCCCGGCCAACGCCATCCGGATGCGCAGCGAGGCGAACCGGATCGCCCGCACGATCCTGCACGAGGAGCGGTTCGTCGAGATCGAGACGCCGACCCTGACCCGGTCGACGCCCGAGGGCGCCCGCGACTTCCTGGTGCCCGCCCGGCTGCGCCCCGGGTCCTGGTACGCGCTGCCGCAGTCGCCGCAGCTTTTCAAGCAACTGCTCATGGTCGGCGGGATGGAGCGGTACTACCAGATCGCCCGCTGCTACCGCGACGAGGACTTCCGCGCCGACCGGCAGCCGGAGTTCACCCAGCTCGACATCGAGATGAGCTTCGTCGACCAGGACGACGTCATCGCACTCGGCGAGAAGATCGCCAAGGCGCTGTGGCGGGAGCTGGCCGGGCACGAGATCGCCGGTGACATCCCGCGCATCACCTACCGCGACGCGATGGCCCGCTACGGCTCGGACAAGCCGGACCTGCGGTTCGACCTGGAGCTCACCGAGCTGACCGAGTACTTCGCCGACACCCCGTTCCGGGTGTTCAAGGCGCCCTACGTGGGTTCGGTGGTGATGCCCGGCGGTGCCGCGCAGCCCCGCCGCCAGCTCGACGCCTGGCAGGAGTTCGCCAAGCAGCGCGGGCACAAGGGGCTGGCCTACGTGCTCGTCGGCGAGGACGGCACCCTCGGCGGCCCGGTCGCCAAGAACCTGTCCGAGGCCGAGCGCGAGGGGCTGGTCAAGGCCACCGGCGCGGCACCCGGCGACTGCGTGTTCTTCGCCGCGGGCAACCCCGCCGACGCCCGGTCGCTGCTGGCCGCGGCCCGGCTGGAGATCGGCAAGCGCTGCGGGCTGATCGACGAGTCCGCCTGGTCGTTCGTCTGGGTCGTCGACGCCCCGCTGTTCGAGGAGGCCGCCGCCGCGCGCTCCGCTGGCGACGTCGCCGTCGGCTCGGGGCAGTGGACCGCGGTGCACCACGCGTTCACCTCGCCCACCCCGGACTGGGTCGACCGCTTCGAGGAGGACCCGGCCAACGCCCTGGCCTACGCCTACGACCTGGTCTGCAACGGCAACGAGATCGGCGGCGGGTCCATCCGAATCCACCGCAAGGACGTGCAGGAGCGGGTCTTCGCGCTCATGGGCATCGACCAGGAGCAGGCCCAGGAGAAGTTCGGCTTCCTGCTCGACGCGTTCTCCTACGGCCCGCCCCCGCACGGCGGCATCGCCTTCGGCTGGGACCGGATCGTCATGCTGCTGGCCGGGGAGACCTCGATCCGCGAGGTCATCGCCTTCCCCAAGACCGGCGGCGGCTTCGACCCGCTGACCAGCGCCCCGGCCCCGATCACCCCCGCGCAGCGCGCGGAGGCGGGCGTCGACTTCAAGCCCGCCAAGCCGGAAGCCAAGCCGGAGTAGGGGCGTGCTGCACCTGCGGGTGGTGTGCCCGGCCGACCGCGTGGACGCCGCGGTCGGCCTGCTGCGCGAGCACCCCGGGGCCACGCACCTGGTGCTGTTCCCCGGGGCCGCGCTCGACCCGGAGGGCGACGTCGTCGAGGCCGACCTGGCCAGGGAGGCCGCCGACGACGTGCTCGCGGGCCTGTGCCGGTTGGGCATCGACCGCGACGGGGGCGTCACCCTGGAGCAGATCGACACCGTGCTCTCCGACGCGGGCGACCGCGCCGAGGAGCGCGCGCCCGGCGAGGGCGCCGACGCGGTGGTCTGGGAGGAACTGGTCGCCCGCTCCGGAGAGGAGTCCCGGCTCAACACCACGTTCCTGGCCTTCCTCACCATCGCCTGCCTGCTCGCCGCGGTGGGCGTGATCACCGACTCGCCGGTCACCCTGGTCGGCGCCATGGTCGTCGGCCCGGAGTTCGGGCCGCTGGCCGCGCTGGCGGTCGGCCTGGTCCGCCGCCGCTGGGACCTGGCGCGGCGGGCCGTGCTGGCGCTGGTCGTGGGCTTCCCGCTGGCCATCGCGGTCACCGCCGCGGGCGCCTGGCTGGGCACCCTGGCCGGGATGTTCGACGCCTCGGCCATCAACGGCGAGGAGCACGTGGCCGACTTCGTCTACCGGGTCGGGCCGTGGTCGCTGGTGGTGGCCGTGCTGGCGGGCGCGGCGGGCATGCTGTCGATGACCTCGGCCAAGTCGGCGGCGCTGGTCGGGGTGTTCATCTCGGTCACCACCGTGCCCGCCGCCGGGTACATCGGGGTGGCGGCGATCCTCGGCGAGTGGGGCAAGGTGTTCGGCTCGGCCGCGCAGCTGGCCATCAACCTGCTCGGCATCGTGCTGGCCGCGGCGCTCGTGCTGGTCCTGCGCCACGGCGTGCGCGCGCCCGGCGACTCGGGCCGACCGCTGTCGGACGGGTGAGCGGCGCGGCCGGGGGCTGCTCCGCACGGGGGGAGCCGTTCGGCCTCACCCGGGTGGCTCGCGGCTGAACCGGGCTTCCTGCCGTCACCCGGCGGCGGTCGTCTCGTTCTGTATCGGTTGACCTCGCTACGGTCGCAGGAAGGCATTCGTGACCATCCGCAGGACGTCGTGGCCGGTGTCCACGGGTAGGGTCGGAGGAGATGAGTGTGGAGATCGCCGCCGATCCACCGGACACGGGCACCGTGGACGGGGTTGAGGCGCACGCCCCCGTCGAGCTGGGCGAGGCCGAGGTGGCCGCCACCGTGCTCGCCGCGGAGTCCGTGCTCGGCAAGCGGTTCGGGGTGCGCATCAGGCTCGCCGACCCCGAGGACCTCGGCGGCAGCAGCCGCTCGATCGTGCTCCGGGTCAAGGTCGCGTCCAGCCCGTTCTCCCTGCCCCGCACGCTGGTGGTCAAGCGCTACGTCCAGCGCACCGCCCCGCGCGACAGCTGGGTGCGCGAGGCGGTCAGCTACCAGCTGTTCACCGCGCTGGCCGCCGAGGAGCGGATGTGCCCGGAGCTGTTCGCCCACGACAGCGACACGAACCTGCTGGTCATCGAGGACTTGGGCCGCGCGCCCACGCTCGCGGAGAAGCTGCACGGCGACGACGCCAGGGTCGCCGAGGGGGCGCTGCTGTCCTGGGCGCGCTCGCTGGGCAAGCTGCACGCCAGCACCGCGGGGCGTGAGGCCGACTTCGACGCCCTGCTGCGGCGGCTCAAGCCGCCCAAGGACAAGGACCCGCTGGCCGTCGACGGCCCGGTCGCCGTCGCCGAACTGCCCGCGCTGCTGCTCGACGGCTTCGGTGTGGCGACCCCGGCGGCCGCGCTGGACGACGCCCGCGCCACCCTCGGCCTGCTCGACACCGGCCGCCACCGCGCGTTCAGCCCGTCGGACTCCTGCCCGGACAACAACCTGATCACCAACCGCGGCGTCCGCTTCCTGGACTTCGAGGGCGGCTGCGTGCGGAACATGATGTTCGACGCCGCCTACCTGACCGTGCCGTTCCCGTCCTGCTGGTGCGCCTACGCGCTGCCCAGGGGCATGGCCGCGGCGATGCTCGCCGCCTGGCGGGCCGAGGTCCGGGTCATGTGGCCCGACCTCGACGACGACGAGGTCCTGCTGCCGAGGCTGTTCGACGCCCAGCTCTTCTGGGTCTGGCTGAGCACCTGGCAGTTCCTCACCGTGCCGGACGTGCAGCAGCTCGGCTCCGGCGGCTCGGTGCCGCGCCCGCACCAGACCGACGTGCTGGTGGCCCGCTGGGCCGACCTGGCCCGCGCCGCCGACCGCATGGGCAAGCAGGCCACCGCCGAGCACGCGGTGACCGTGGTGGCCGCGCTGACCAGGCGCTACGGCCAGCGCGCGCTCCCGGTGTACCCGGCGTTCGACCACTGACCGCTCAGTCCGCAACCGGGTCGTAGAGTGCCGGGCATGGCACTCGTCGACCGCGCCCTGCTCGGACCCGGCCCCTCGAACCCGTACCCGGAGGCGACGGCCGCGCTGGCCGCGCCGCTGCTGGGGCACCTCGACCCGGAGTTCCTGCGGGTCCTCGACGAGACCTGCGCGCGGCTGCGCCGGGTGTGGGGCACCGAGAACGCGCGGACGCTGCCGCTGTCGGGCACCGGCTCCATCGGCATGGAGGCCGCGTTCGCCAACTTCGCCCGACCCGGTGACGTCGTGGTCGTCGGCGTGAACGGCCTGTTCGGCGAGCGGATGGTCGACGTCGCGGGCCGCTACGGCGCCGACGTCGTCCGGGTCGACCACGACTGGGGGCAGCCGGTGGACGTGCAGCGCGTCCTGGACGCGCACCCGGAGCCGTCGATGGTGGCGGCCGTGCACGCGGAGACCTCCACCGGGGTGCGCAGCGACATCAAGGCCCTCGCGCACGCCGTGCACGCCCGCGACCAGCGCGCCCTGGTGCTCGCCGACTGCGTCACCTCACTGGCGGGCATCGAGGTCGACATCGACGCCTGGGGCGTGGACGTGGCCTACTCCGGCACCCAGAAGTGCCTCGGCGTCGCCCCCGGCCTGGCCCCGTTCACCGTCTCCGACCGCGCCTGGGACCGGCGCGTGCAGCGGCCGCCGACGTGGTACCTCGACCTGAACCTCATCGGCGCCTACGTCGACGGCTCCAGCGGCGGGCGCACCTACCACCACACCGCCCCGGTCGCCATGATCGCCTCCCTGCACGCGGCGCTGGGCCGGGTGCTGGAGGAGGGCCTCGACGCCGTCCACGAGCGCCACCGCGCGGCCGGGCAGCGGCTGCACGAGGGGCTCGTCGAGCTGGGCATGGAGCTGTTCGCCGCGGAGGGCCACCGGCTGCCCGAGCTGACCACCGTGCGCGTCCCCGACGGCGTCGACTCGGCCAAGGTGCGCCAGGTCCTGCTGACCGAGTACGGCATCGAGATCGGCGCGGGCGTCGGCGCCTTCGCCAGCTCGGTGTGGCGCATCGGACTCATGGGGCACAACGCCAGGCCAGAGCGGGTGGAGCTGGTCCTCGGCGCGCTGCGCCGCGTGCTGGGGGCCTGATCCGGGCGTAGCGTTCGGACCGTGCGAGCCACCTACCTGCACGGCGAGGGCGACATCCGCCTGGCCGACACCGCCGAACCGTCCGTCCGGCAGCCCACCGACGCGGTGGTCCGCGTCGTCGCCGCCTGCGTCTGCGGCTCCGACCTGTGGGGCTACCGGGGTGTCCGGGGCGCCGACGAACCCCGCCGGATCGGGCACGAGTTCGTCGGCGTCGTCGAGGAGGTCGGTGCCGACGTGCGCACCGTCCGCGCGGGCGACTTCGTCATCGCCCCGTTTGTCGTCAGCGACGGCACCTGCGCGCACTGCCGCAACGGCGTCCACACCTCCTGCGTCAACGGCGGGGCCTGGGGTTCCACCAGCCGCGCCGGGGAAGCCCTCGACGGCACCCAGGCCCAGTACGTCCGCGCCCCCTTCGCCGACGGCACCCTCGTGGCCACCCCCGGCACCCCGGACCCCGCCCTCGTCCCGGCCCTGCTGACCCTCTCCGACGTCATGGCCACCGGTCACCACGCCGCCGTCTCCGCCCGGGTGGCCCCCGGCGATTCGGTCGTGGTGGTCGGTGACGGCGCGGTCGGCCTCTCGGCGGTCCTGGCCGCCGCCCGCCTGGGCGCGGGCCGCATCATCGCCATGTCCCGCCACGCCGACCGCCAGCGCCTGGCCACCCGCTTCGGCGCCACCGACATCGTGGCGACCCGGGGTGAGGAGGGGGTGGCCGAGGTCAAGGAGCTGCTGGGCGGGATCGGCGCCGACGCGGTCCTGGAGTGCGTGGGCACCAAGGAGTCCATGCAGCAGGCCCTCGACTCCACCCGGCCGGGTGGTCGCGTCGGCTACGTCGGGGTGCCCGCGGGCGGCCCGGAACTGCCCGTGGGGCAGATGTTCTCGAACAACATCTCGGTGGCGGGCGGGGTGGCACCCGTCCGGCACTACCTGGACGAACTCCTCGCGGACGTGCTCGACGGGAAGCTCGACCCCGGCCCGGTCTTCGACGTGGAGTACCCGTTGGAGCAGGTGGCCGACGCCTACCGGGACATGGACGCGCGCAAGGTCGTCAAGCCGCTGCTGCGGCCCTGAGACAACCCCGCTCGCCGCAGACCCGGAACAGGTCTGCGGCGGGCGGGACCGATCACGAGTACCAGGTGGGCTCCGGGATCTCGTCGCGCAGGACGAAGACGCCGACCTCGCGGCGCTTGTAGGCCACCGGGTCGTGCAGCGTGTGCGTGCGGACGTTGCGCCAGAACCGGTCCAGGCCCTCCGACGACGCCGTGGCGCGGGCACCGGTCACCTCGAAGACCCCGGCGGTGATCTCCAGCGCCACCTCCGTCGCGCGGGCCTTCACCGCCGCCACCCGCACCTCGTGCTCGCCGCGCTCGCGCTCGGTCACCCGGTCCGGGGCCCGGTGGATGACCAGCGCCTCCTCCGCCACCCGGTCGGCCAGCGCCTCGACCGCCCACAGCTTCGACGTGAGGTCGCCGTAGATGTCGATCACGTACGGCTCGTCCACCGCGCGCTCGTAACCGCCGTGCAGCCACGAGCGGGACTTCTCCCGGGTGTAGGTGCGGGCCGTCTCCAGCGCGCCCCTGGCGATGCCGAGGTAGAAGTTGACGAACACCAGTTGGATCGTCGGCACGTTGAGGGTGTTGTAGACGCGCGGGGTGAAGGTCTTGTCGACGTACCCCGCCGCCGACGCCCAGTCCACCCGGACGCCGTCGATGGTGACGCCGCCCGACTCGGTCAGGCGCTGGCCGATGTTGTCCCAGTCGTCGTGGAAGGTGAGGCCGGGGCTGTCGGAGGGGACGATGGCGAAGATGTGCTTGTCCGTGCCCTCCAGCACGCCCTCCAGCACGGTCAGGTCGGAGACCCGGCTGCCGGTGGAGAACGACTTGCGTCCGTTGTAGACGATCGTGTCGCCCTCGTCGGTGATGGTCACGTCGGAGTCGCGGGGGTTGACCGCGCCGCCGAAGAAGAGGCGGTTCGTCGTCGCCAGCTCCTCCACGGCGGTGATCTGCTCCGGCGTCCCCACCAGGCGTGCCGCCCAGAACCACAGGTAGTGGTAGCCGAGGAGCTGGCCGATGGAACCGTCGGCCGCGGCGATCTCGCGGACGACCCGGTACGCGGTCGGCCACTCCTGCCCGCCGCCGCCGTGCTCGGTCGGGCCGAGCAGGGTCACCAGGCCGGAATCCTTGAGCAACCGGACCTCCGCGTGCGGGGTCTTGCCCTCCCGGTCGCGGGTGACGGCGTCGACGGCCAGCAGCGCGGACACCTCCGCCGCGCGGGACACCCAGCCCTCGGCGGTGGTCGGGGTCTCGGTCTTCGACCAGTCGGTCTCGGTGGTGGTCACGGTTTCCTCCTCAGACGGTCAGCGGTTCGGGGGTGGCCGCGCCTCGGTCGGCGTCGGCTTCAAGCGCGCGGACGATCGGCAGGACGTGCTCGCCGAAATACGCTACTTCCTCGTGGTAGTGCAGGAAACCCAGGAGCGCGAGGTTCACCCCGAGGGACCGGTAGGCGACCAACCGCTCGGCGACCTGCTCCGGGGTGCCGATCAGCTTCGAGCGGAAGCCGTCGTTGTACTGGACGAGGTCCTCGAACGAGGAGTCCGCCCACATGCCCTTGCCGTCGCCGGTGGAGCTGCCCGCCTGCCGCACGGCGTCGCGGAACCCCTTGACCGCATCGGGATCGGCCTTCGCCACGACTTCCCGCAGCGTCTCCTTCGCCTCGGCCTCGGTGTCGCGGGCGATGAGGAAACCGTTGAGCCCGAAGCGGACCGTGCGGCCGTGCTGCTCCGCGGAGCGGTTCACCTCGGTGATCTGCTCGGTGACCCCGTCGAAGTCCTTGCCGTTGCTGAAGTACCAGTCCGAGACGCGCCCGGCCATCGCGCGGGCGGCGGTGGAGTTGCCGCCCTGGAAGATCTCGGGGTGGGGCCGCCCCTCGGCCGTGAGCGGCTTGGGCTTGAGGTCGTAGCCGCGCAACCGGTAAAAGTCACCCGCGAACTGGGCCTCGTCTTCGGTCCAGCTTGCCCGCAGCACCCGGATGAACTCCTCCGAGCGCCGGTAGCGCTCGTCGTGTTCGAGCCACGGCTCGCCCAGCGCGGTGAACTCGCCCTTGAACCAGCCGGAGACCACGTTGACCGCGGCCCGCCCGCCGGAGAGGTGGTCGGCGGTGGCGACCAGCTTCGCCAGCACCCCCGGGTGCCACAGCCCCGGGTGCACCGCGGCGATCACCTTCAACCGCTGCGTCGCCAGCAGCAGCGCCAGGCTGAAGCTCGTCGACTCCTGCTGGAAGGCCGCGCCGTAGCTGGCCATGTAGCGGACCTGGCTCAGCGCGTACTCAAAACCGTTGTCCTCGGCCAAGATGGCGAGTTCGCGGTTGTAGTCGTAGGACCAGTCCGTGCGCTGCTCGATGCTGCTGACGACGAGACCACCGCTGACGTTCGGCACCCAGTAGGCGAACTTGAGCGGGTCTGGGGGAGGGGATGCGGCCATGCGCCAATCGGAGCACCGCGCCCCGCGACCGGGCAACGAACGCGGGTTTCCTTCCAGCCGCTGAGAGAATTGTGGCGGTTCGTGGTCGGTTCTGTTGCGGGGGTTGCGCTCGCGGGCGCCGTGCGCGTGCCGGTCAGGCGTTCGCGAGGACCCCGGCCCCGGCGACCACCCGGACGGCCTCCTCCGGCGTGCAGCGGCGCATCCCGGCCCGCTCGCCCCGGCGCACCACCGCCGCGTGCTCGCGCCACAGCCGCAGCCCCCGGCGCAGCAGCACCGGCACCGACTTGCGCGACTCGGCCACGTCCCTGCTGAACCGCCGCAGCGCCGTCCGCCCCGCGCTCGGGTCCAGCACGATCGCCCCGGCCAGCACCCCCGCCGCCGCGCAGCCCTCCACGATCCGGTCGGCGAAGAGCCCCTCGGCGACGAAGACCGGTGCCCCCGCCAATTCCACCCGGCGCGTGCCCACCCTGCGGTCGGCGCCGATCTCGTACACCGGGACGTCGGCGGAACCGGTCGTGGCCAACGAGACCACCGCGGCCAGGGCGTCCGGGGCGTGCCAGGAACCGGGCAGGTCCCAGTCGACGCGGCCCGCGGCGTCGCGCGGCAGGGCCGGGTCGTGGCCCTCGCGGTAGAAGTCGTCCAGCCGCAGCACCGGCAGGCCCAGGCGGGCGCCGAGGGTGGACTTGCCGGAACCGGAGGGGCCCGCGAGGAGGATGACGGTCGAGGTCACGGGACGTCATCCTCCCACACGACACCCGCTATTCACCCGGCGTCCTCGGCAGGATCGTCTCGATGTAGGGCACGAACACCTTGTGGTACATCGTGCCGTCCATGAAGTCGGCCGAGGCGAGCACCCGGGTGCGGAACCGGCGCAGCTCACCCAGCCGCCCCTGCGCGGCCAGCCGCGCCCGCACCTGGATCGACTGCCTGGTCACCTCGTCGCGGGCGGCGCGGACCATCCCCGGCGGGGTGACCGCGTCCATCAGCACGGCCAGCTTGCCGATCTCCCGCTCCAAGTGCCGAAGGTCGTGCGGCACCCGGTAGAACCTGTCCAACAAGCCCACGCGTTCTCAACTCCCCGACAGCACGCTCCGCCCCGTGGGGTCGCGGTCCCGGTGGCGGCCGTTACCCGGCTAGCGTCGCACGGTGTGGACCAGCGGTCCGCGCTGGATCGCCATCCGTTTCCCCCCGGACGACGGCGCTGTCGAGTTCGGAGATCGCAGCGCCGCGTGGGGAACCTTCGTGACCGGCACCGAGGACGGCCGGTTCGACCTGTCGATCTGAGCGGGTAGCGTCGCCCGGGTGGAACAGGAGTTCGACCTCGACCTCTTCGGCACGACCTCCGGCCCGCCCGCGCAGCCGCCGGGGCCGCGCCGGGTGAGCCCGTCCGCGCCGCTGGCCGTGCGGATGCGCCCGGCCACCCTCGACGAGGTGCTCGGCCAGGACCACCTGCTCGGCCCCGGCGCCCCGCTGCGGCGGCTGGTGGAGGGCGCCGCGCCCGCCTCGATCCTGCTGTACGGCCCGCCCGGCACCGGTAAGACCACCCTGGCGACCCTGGTGTCCTCGGCGATCGGAAGGCGGTTCGTGGCGCTGTCGGCGCTCTCGGCCGGGGTCAAGGAGGTGCGCGGGGTCATCGACGACGCCCGCAGGCGGCTCACCCACTCCGGGGAGTCCACCGTGCTGTTCATCGACGAGGTGCACCGCTTCTCCCGCACCCAGCAGGACGCGCTGCTCGGCGCGGTCGAGGACCGGATCGTGCTGCTGGTCGCGGCCACCACCGAGAACCCGTTTTTCTCCGTGGTCTCCCCGCTGCTGTCGCGCTCGATCGTGCTGCAACTGCACCCGCTCGGCGACGAGGACGTCCGCGCGCTGGTGCGCCGGGCGGTCGCCGACGAGCGCGGCCTCGCCGGTGCGGCGACGCTGGAGGCCGAGGCCGAGGACCACATCGTCCGGCTCGCGGGTGGCGACGCCCGCCGCGCGCTCACCGCGCTGGAGGCCGCCGCCGACTCCGCGATCGCCACCCGCGACGGCGCGATCGACCTCGCCACCGTCGAGGCCACGCTGGACAAGGCCGCCGTGCGCTACGACCGCTCGGGCGACCAGCACTACGACGTGATGAGCGCGTTCATCAAGTCCATCCGCGGCTCCGACGTCGACGCCGCGCTGCACTACCTGGCCAGGATGATCGAAGCCGGGGAGGACCCCAGGTTCATCGCCCGGCGGCTGATCGTGCACGCCACCGAGGACGTCGGGATGGCCGACCCGACCGCGCTGCCCGCCGCGGTGGCCGCCGCGCAGGCCGTGCAGCTCATCGGGATGCCCGAGGGCAGGCTGGCGCTGGCCCAGGTCACCGTGCACCTGGCCACCGCGCCGAAGTCCAACGCGGTGATCACCGCCATCGACAGCGCGCTCGCCGACGTCCGCGCGGGCGCCGCGGGCACGGTGCCGCCGCACCTGCGCGACGGGCACTACGCGGGCGCCAAGGAACTGGGCAACGCCACCGGCTACCGCTACCCGCACGACGCCCCCGAGGGCGTGCTGCGCCAGCAGTACCCGCCGGACGCCCTGCGCGGCCGCGACTACTACAACCCCACGCAGCGCGGCGCCGAGCGCCCGCTGGCCGACCGGGTGCCGAAACTGCGCAGGCTCGTGCGCGGGGATTGACCGACTCTCCGGCCCCTGTGGATAACTCTTCGCGCAGATCACCGGCGAAGCGGAGACTGTGGTGACAGCGGCGCAGGTCCGGGCAGGCCGGGCCGGACCGGGCGCGGTAGCCTGACGCCGATCACCCGCCCCCCGACCGCACCCGGGGAGCGACGGCCTAGGAGGAGAGTCTCGTGACAGCAGGGCAGATCGCCGCGCTGATCGCCGCGGGCGCGTTCGTCCTGCTCGTGGTGCTGCTGGGCATCGTGCTGTTCAAGCTCGGCCGCACCCTCGATGAGACGACCATCGCGATCCGCAAGGCGCACCAGAACAGCGACCCGCTGTTCGCGGGCGCCAACACCACGCTGACGCACGTCAACACCCAGCTCGAGCGGGTCGACGGCATCACCTCCAACGCGCAGGCCGTCACCGGCAACGTGTCGGCGCTGACCTCGGTCTTCACCGCCACCCTGGGCGGCCCGCTGGTCAAGGCCGCCGCGCTGTCCTACGGGGTGAGCAAGGCCGTCCGCGCCCGCCGCAAGGCCAAGGGCGCGCTGGAGGGCAAGCACGCGGGCCCGGGCCTGCGCCGCGGGCGGGGGGCGAAGAAGTGAAGCGCCTGTTCTGGCTCGGCGTCGGCGTCGCCACCGGCGTGGCCCTGTCCCGCAAGGCCCGCGACACCGCGCACGCGGTCACCCCGGCCGGGATCGCGGGCAACGTCGGCGACGCCGTGCGCGAGCTCGCCGGTGCCATCGGCGCCTTCGGCGCGGACGTCCGCGCGGGCATGTCCGAGCGCGAGGAGCAGCTGACCGGTGAGGTCGAGCGCCGCTCCGGGGTCACCCCCGGGGCGCGGCACGCCCTGACCGGCGCCACCGCCCCGCAGCGCAGGCCGCGCCGGGCGGAGCCGCGCGCCACCGACGCGCGAGCGCGCCGGGCGGACGGCTGAGCACACGCTCGGCCTCCGCCGTTCGCGCCCGCCGAACCCGCTCGACCCCTGAGGACCGACAGTGCAGACACACGAGATCTCCCGCCGCTTCCGGGAGTACTTCACCAGCAACGGCCACACCCCGGTACCCAGCGCCTCGCTGATCCTGGAAGATCCCAACCTGCTGTTCGTCAACGCGGGCATGGTGCAGTTCAAGCCGTACTTCCTCGGCGACGCCCCGGCCCCGTGGCCGCGCGCCACCAGCATCCAGAAGTGCGTGCGCACCGGCGACATCGACGAGGTCGGCAAGACCACCCGGCACAACACGTTCTTCCAGATGGCCGGGAACTTCTCCTTCGGCGACTACTTCAAGGCCCAGGCCGTCGAGCACGCCTGGGCCCTGCTGACGAACAGCCAGTCCGACGGCGGCTACGGCTTCGACCCGGACCGGCTGTGGGCCACCGTCTACACCGACGACGACGAGGCCCTCGACCTCTGGAAGAAGATCGCGGGCCTGCCCGAGGAGCGCATCCAGCGCCGCGACGGCAAGGACAACTACTGGGACATGGGCATCCCCGGTCCCGGCGGCCCCTGCTCGGAGATCTACTACGACCGCGGCCCCGAGCACGGCCGCGAGGGCGGCCCGGTCGCCGACGAGGACCGCTACCTCGAGGTGTGGAACCTCGTCTTCATGCAGGACGTGCGCGGCGAGCTGTCCCCCAAGGAGGGGCACAAGCCGATCGGTTCGCTGCCGCGCCGCAACATCGACACCGGCATGGGCATCGAGCGGGTCGCCGCGCTGCTGCAGGGCGTGGACAACGTCTACGAGACCGACCTGGTCCGCCCGGTGATCGCCAAGGCCGAGGAGATGTCCGGCCGCCGTTATGGCAACCCGGGCGGCGCAGTCGATGACGTGCGCTTCCGCGTCATCGCCGACCACGCCCGCTCCGGCATGATGATCATCGGTGACGGCGTCACCCCCGGCAACGAGGCCCGCGGCTACGTGCTGCGCCGCCTGCTGCGCCGCATCGTCCGCTCCGTGCGCCTGCTCGGCGTGCAGGAGCCGGTGCTCGGCGAGTTCGCCGCCGTCGTCCGCGACACCATGTCCCCGTCCTACCCCGAGCTGGCCACCGACTTCCCCCGCATCGAGTCGATCATGCGCAAGGAGGAGGAGACCTTCCTCGCCACGCTGGCCAGCGGCTCGCGCATCTTCGACCTGGCCGCCGACAAGCTCGTCGACGACGGCAAGGCCACCCTGCCCGGCGACAAGGCGTTCCAGCTCCACGACACCTACGGCTTCCCGATCGACCTCACCCTGGAGATGGCCGCCGAGCGCGGGCTGTCGGTGGACGAGACCGGGTTCCGCGAGCTGATGGCCGAGCAGCGCGCCCGCGCCAAGGCCGACGCCGCCTCCCGCAAGACCGGCCACGGCGACCAGTCGGTGTACCGCGAACTGCTCGCCCAGGGCAACACCGTGTTCACCGGCTACGAGGAGCTGACCACCGAGGCCAAGGTCATCGGCCTGGTCCGCGACGGCAAGCGGGTCCCCGGCGCCGCCGAGGGCGAGGTGCTGGAGGTCGTGCTCGACCGCACCCCGCTCTACGCCGAGGCCGGTGGCCAGGAGAGCGACGCCGGGACGATCACCACCGCCTCCGGCGCCGTGCTCGAGGTCGTCGACGTGCAGAAGATCGCCCGCAAGCTGTGGGTGCACCAGGTGCGCGTGCGCTCCGGCGAGATCACCGAGGGCGCCGAGGTCGAGGCCAGGGTCGACCCGGAGTGGCGGGTCGGCGCCCGGCAGGGGCACTCCGGCACGCACGTCGTGCACGCCGCCCTGCGCCAGGTGCTCGGCCCGACCGCGCTGCAGAGCGGCTCGTACAACAAGCCCGGCTACCTGCGGCTCGACTTCGCCTGGTCCGGCGCGCTGTCGCCGGAGACCAAGAGCGAGATCGAGGAGGTCTCCAACCTCGCCGTCCGCCAGGACCTGCCGGTCAAGGTCGTCTACACCGACATGGGCGGCGCCCAGGAACTCGGCGCGGTCGCCCTGTTCGGCGAGACCTACGACGAGACGGTGCGCGTCGTGGAGATCGGCGGCCCGTGGTCGCGCGAGCTCTGCGGTGGCACGCACGTGGAGCACTCCTCGCAGATCGGCCCGATCAGCCTGCTCGGCGAGTCCTCCGTGGGCTCCGGCAGCCGCCGCCTCGAGGCCTACGTGGGCATGGACGCCATGCGCTACCTGGCCAAGGAGCGCGCCCTGGTGCAGAACCTGGCCGCCATGCTCAAGGTGCCCGACGTCGAGGTCCCGGCCAGGGTCGAGGCCCTGGTCGACCGGCTGCGCAACGCCGAGAAGGAACTGGAGAAGCTGCGCGCGGGCCAGTTGCTCTCCTCGGCCGGGACGCTGGCCGAGCAGGCCGAGGACGTGCGCGGCACGGCCCTGGTCGCGCTCAAGGTGCCCGACGGCATCGGCGGCGGCGACCTGCGCAACCTCGCCGTCGAGGTGCGCAACCGGCTCGGCGCCCGCCCCGGGGTGGTCGCCCTGTTCTCCGCCGGTGACGGCGGCAAGGTCGCCTTCGTGGTCGCCACCACCCCCGCTGCCCGCGACGCCGGGCTGGCCGCGGGCAAGCTGGTGCCCGCCTTCGCCCCGGCCATCGAGGCCCGCGGCGGCGGCAAGCCCGACTTGGCCCAGGGCGGTGGCGCCGACGCCGGGGGCATCGGTGAGGCCGTCACCGCGCTGAGGCGGGCCCTGGACGGCGCGTGAACCCCTCACCGCACCGGCCCGGGGCCGACGACCCGGGGCGCGGCCGCAGGCTCGCCGTGGACGTCGGCTCCGTCCGGGTCGGGGTGGCGCTGAGCGACCCCGCGCCGATCCTGGCCACCCCGCTGGTCACGCTGGCGCGGGACGAGAAGGCCGGGGCCGACCTGGCCGCGCTGGCCGGTCTCGTCACCGAGCACGAGGTGGTCGAGGTCGTGGTCGGCCTGCCGAGGACCCTGGCCGCCCGGCACGGTGCCGCGGCCGAGTCCGCGGTCGCCTACGCCACCGACCTGGCCGCCCGGATCGCCCCCGTGCCGGTGCGGCTGGCCGACGAGCGGTTGACGACGGTCAGCGCTTCGCGGATGCTCAGCCAACGCGGTGTCCGGGGGAAGAAGCAGCGCGCCGTGGTCGACCAGGCCGCGGCGGTGGAGATCCTGCAGGCCTGGCTCGACGCCAGGGCCGCTGCGCTCGCACGATCTGCGGAGGCGGACTCATGACTGACGACCTCGGCCTGTTCGAGGAGGAGCCGGAGCGCCGCGAGCGCCCGCGCAAGCCCAGGACCGGTGCCACGGCGCGCCCGGCCAAACCCGACCGCAGGCGGCTCAAGCTGGTCGTCGTCGGGCTCGTCGTCCTGCTCATCCTGGGCGGCGGGGCCTGGTACGGCTACCGGTTCATCAGCGACATCGGCGGCTACGACGACTTCGCGGGTTCGGGTGAGACCGACGTCGTGGTCGAGGTCGAGGGCGGTGACTCCACCGCCACCATCGCCAACCGGCTCAAGGACGCGGGCGTCGTGGCCAGCTCGAAGGCGTTCATCTCCGCCGCGGCTACCGACACCAGGGTCCGCTCGGTGCAGCCGGGCTACTACGTGATGCGCACCAAGATCTCCGGCGCGGACGCGGTCGCCAAGATCGTCGACCCGGAGTCGCGGGTGGGCAACCTGCAGATCCGGGCGGGTACCCAGCTCGACGACATCGCCAGCGGCGAGACCATCACCCCCGGCGTGCTGACGCTCATCTCCAAGGCCTCGTGCGCCAAGCTCAACGGCCAGGAAGTCTGCGTGTCGGTCGAAGACCTGCGCAAGGTCGCGGAAACGGCCGACATGACCGCGCTGGGGGTGCCCGACTGGGCGGTCGCGGACGCGAGCCGGGCCGAGCCCAAGCACCGGTTCGAAGGCCTGGTCATGCCGGACGTCTACGAGGTCAAGCCGGGCACCTCCGCCGAGGAGGTGTGGAAGAAGCTGCTGGCCGACTCCGCCGCCCGGCTGCAGAGCATCGGGATGCCAGGTCTGGCCGACAGCACCGGCTTCACCCCGTACCAGGTCCTGGTCATGGCGTCGCTGGTGCAGCGCGAGGCCATCGAGGCCGACTTCGCCAAGGTCTCCCGGGTCACCTACAACCGCCTCGCCCAGTCGATGAACCTGCAGTACGACTCGACGGTCAACTACGTCCTGGACCGCCCGGACATCCGAACCCGGTCCGAGGACCGCGCCAAGGCCGGGCCGTACAACACCTACGCGGGCCCCGGCCTGCCCCCGACGCCCATCGCCGCGGTCAGCCGCGAGGCGCTGGAGGCCGCGGCCAAGCCCGCCGAGGGCACCTGGTTGTACTTCGTGCGCTGCCAGAAGGACGGCACCTCCTGCTTCGCCGACACGCTGCCCGAGCACAACGCGAACATCAAGCTGGCCGATGAGAACGACGCCTACTGAGCGGCGCGCGGCGGTCCTGGGTTCCCCGGTCGCCCACTCGCTGTCGCCGGTGCTGCACGGCGCCGCGTACGCCGCCCTGGGCCTGGACTGGACCTACGAGCGGGTCGAGTGCGACGAGGCGGGGCTGCCCGACCTGGTCGCCTCGCTCGGTCCGGAGTGGGCGGGTCTGTCGGTCACCATGCCCGGCAAGCGCGCCGCCCTGCGGGTGGCCGACACCGCCACCGACCGGGCCGTCGCGGTCGGGGCCGCGAACACCCTCGTGCGGCGCCCCGACGGCTCCTGGCACGCCGACTGCACCGACGTCGACGGCGTCGCGGGCGCCCTGCTGGTGGCCGCCGCCTACCAGCCGAGGGCGGGCGATTCGGCCCTGGTCCTGGGGGCGGGCGGCACCGCCTGCGCGGCCCTGGCGGCCTTCGCGGCGCTGGGCCTGTCCTCGGCCACCCTGGTCGTGCGGGACCGCACCCGCGCGGCCGACGCCGAGGACTGCGCCGACCGGCTCAGCCTCCCGGTGACCGTCCTCGAGTGGGACACCGTCGACTTCCGCGCCCTGGCCGCGGCCTGCGCGGTGCTGGTGACCACCGCCCCCGCCCAGGCCGTCGAGCCCATCGCCGCCGACCTCGCCGGGGCCCGCCACCTGCTGGACGTCATCTACCACCCCTGGCCCACCCCGCTGGCCACCGCCGCGGGCGGGTCCGGCGCCCACCTCGCCACCGGCCTGGACATGCTGCTGCACCAGGCTTTCGGCCAGGTCGAGCTCTTCACCGCCCAGGCGGCCCCCCGGGTCGCCATGCGCGACGCCCTCCGCGACGCCGTCCCCGACCCGGTGCCGCTGCCCCTGTAGGCCCGCGGAACCCTTGCACTGCACGGAATCCACAGGCTGTCAAACGTCCATCCCCACGCCATCGTGGCAATGACAAGGCTCCGCCGGGTTCGTACCGTGGAGTCATGACCGAAACATCCTTCCCCGCTGAATTCCCCGCCGCCACAAGGGTTTCCACCCGGGTCCTCACCATCGCCTGCCTGGTCTTCCTCTGCGCGGCCTGGCTGTCCCCATTCCTCGTCCTCGCACTGGCGACGGGTTCCCTGGCCGGGGCGCTCTCCCGCAACCTCCTGGCCAAGGTCCCGCACGGCACCAGGGCCGGGCCCGGGCAGTGCGAACTCCCCACGGCTCTCCTGTGGACAGTCGTCGCCTTCCTCTGGCAGCACGCCCACCTGCCGACGGCGTGGCTGACCGTGGTCCTCCCGCTCACCTGGGTGGCCGTACCCCTGGCGGTGGTCGACCTCCACCACCGCCGCCTGCCCAGGGCGCTCACCGCTCCCACCGCGGCCTTGGCGTTACCGCTCCTGGCCGGGCCCGCCCTCGCCACCGGGTGGGTGCTCCTGTTCCACGCGGTCCTGGGCGCGGCCGTCCTCTGTGCACTCCACAGCCTCATCCACCACGCGAATCCCGCGGCGTTGGGCAGGGGGGACGTCTTCCTCTCCGCCCCACTGGGTGCCGTCCAGGGCGCTCTCGGCCCGCCCGCGCTGATCGGCGCGACCTTCCTGGCCGCGCTCACCACGCTTGCCCTGCACGTGGTGACCCGCCGCACTCCCCGCTACCGCACCGGTATCCCGCACGCGCCCGGGATGCTGGTGGGCACGGCAACGGTCACCCTCTCGGCCCTCGCCGGTGTGTGATCCGCGCCCGCCGGTCGAACGCACCTTCGCCTGGCTCAGGGATTTCCGCCGCCTGCGCAATCCGCGCCGAACGACGAGCCGATGTCCACCAGGCCATCCCGTCCCGGCCTGCGCGATCATCGCCTCCGCGATTCCATTCCGAACTGATCCCTCAGCCCGGCGTGTAGTAGTAGTTGTCCGCCACGACCCGACCGGTGCCGTCCAGCGACAGCCGGAACACGTGGAACAGCGACGGTCCCCGCTCGATCCGGGTCACCGCGGCCTCGTAGAGGCTGCTCGTCCCGACCCAGTGGGCGGTGACGACCTCCTTGGGCACGTCGAATCGACGGGCGGTGGGGAAGGTGAACGTCCGGGCCGCCTTGTCGATCGTGATCGGTCCCATTGCGACCAGGTCCTGCGGGGTGGTCGTCACCACGCCCCGCACCACCGCGGATGCGGTCGCGGAGGCCGGGGCGGGAGTGGTGGACGCGGCTACGCCGGTCAGGGTCAGAGCGGCGGCCAGAGCCGGGATGGGCTTCCGCATTCAGCACTCCTGGTTTGTTTGTACCTTTTGTCCATTTCATCAGGTGAGGAGGTGACCGGCGAGGTGTTCGGTCGGCCCGAGGCTGTGCGGGCGGCGTGGGGTTGACATGACAGGATTGCCGCGTGCTGCGTTGGATGACCGCTGGAGAGTCACACGGGCCCGCGCTGGTCGCCGTGCTGGAAGGCATGGTGTCCGGGGTCGAGGTCACCACCTCTGACCTGGGGGAGCAGTTGGCCCGCAGGCGGCTCGGGTTCGGCAGGAGCCCCCGGATGGGCTTCGAGACCGACAAGGTCGACTTCCTCGGCGGCGTGCGGCACGGCCGCACCCAGGGCGGGCCGATCGCGGTGCAGATCGACAACGCCGAGTGGCCCAAGTGGTCCAAGGTCATGTCCGCAGACCCGGTGGACCCGGGGGAACTGGCCGACCTGAGCCGCAACGAGCCGCTCACCCGACCCCGGCCGGGGCACGCGGACCTGCCCGGGATGCAGAAGTACGACTTCCCGGAGGCCCGGCCGGTCCTGGAGCGGGCGAGCGCGCGGGAGACCGCGAGCCGCACCGCGCTGGGCACGGTGGCCAAGGCGTTCCTGCGCCAGTTGCTCGGCATCGAGGTGATCAGCCACGTCGTCTCGATCGGCGCGGCCGTCGCGCCGGAGGGGCCGCTGCCCGGACCGGGTGACCTGGCGGCCATCGACGAGAGCCCGGTGCGCTCGTTCAGCCAGGCCGGGACCGACGCCATGGTCGCCGAGGTCGAGGCGGTCAAGAAGGCGGGCGACACCGTCGGCGGGGTCATCGAGGTGATCGCCTACGGGCTGCCGCCGGGCCTGGGCTCGCACGTGCACTGGGACCGGCGGCTGGACTCGCGGCTGGCCGGTGCCCTGATGGGTGTGCAGGCGATGAAGGGCGTGGAGATCGGCGACGGCTTCACCACCGCCCAGCGGTGGGGGAGCAAGGCCCACGACGAGATCGACCGGGACACCGACGCGGTGTCCGGGGTCAGCAGGCGCTCCAACCGGGCGGGTGGGTTGGAGGGCGGCATCACCAACGGCGAGCCGCTGCGGGTGCGGGTGGCGATGAAGCCGATCTCCACCGTGCCGCGCGCGCTGTCGACCGTCGACGTCGTCACCGGGGAGCCCGCGGTGGCCATCCACCAGCGCTCCGACGTGTGCGCGGTGCCGCGCGCGGGTGTTGTGCTGGAGTCGGTGGTGGCCCTGGTGCTGGCCGAGGCGGCGCTGGAGAAGTTCGGGGGCGACTCGCTGCCGGAGACCCGCCGCAACGCCGAGGGGTACCTCGAGGCGCTGCGGAAGCGCTGGTGAGCCCGGTCGCGGTTGTGGTCGGACCGCCCGGGGCGGGCAAGACCACGGTCGGCGAGGGCCTGGCCGCGGCGCTGGGCCTGCCGTTCCGCGACACCGACGCGGACATCGTGGCGGGCGCGGGCAAGCCGATCACCGAAATCTTCACCGACGACGGCGAGTCCGCGTTCCGCCTGATCGAGGAGCGGGCCGTCGCCACGGCGCTGGCCGAGCACGCGGGCGTGCTGGCGCTGGGTGGGGGGTCGGTGCTGTCCCCGGTGACCCGGGCGCTGCTGGCCGAGCACACCGTGGTCTTCCTCAACGTCGGCTTCGCCGAGGGGGTCCGCCGCACCGGGCTCTCGGCGGCCCGGCCGCTGCTGGTCGGCATCAACCCGAGGGCGCGGTTCCGGGAACTGCTCGACGAGCGCCTGCCGCTCTACCGCGAGGTGGCCACCGTCGAGGTGCTCACCGACGCGCTGACCCCCGACGAGGTCGTCGCCGAACTGGTGGCGTCGCTCCCGGCCCGGCCCGGTGGGCAGGCCGCGGACGGCACCGGGTCGGCCGCGGACCCCGCCGGACCGACCGCGGGCACGACCGCGGACCAGACCGCAGACCAGACCGAGGAAAGGCGTTGACCGTGCAGCCGGTGCGCATCAGGGTGGCCACCGACCGCCCCTACGACGTGGTGATCGGCAAGGGCCTGCTCGACGAGCTGGTGCAGGCGGTGGCCGGGGCGTCGAAGGTGGCGATCGTCCACCAGCCGACCCTGGCCGCGACCGCAGAGGCGACCCGCGAGGAGCTGGCCGCGGCGGGGCTGGACGCGCACCGGGTGGAGATCCCCGACGCCGAGGACGGCAAGGCGCTGTCGGTCGCCGCGTTCTGCTGGGAGGTCTTCGGCCGGATGGGCCTGGACCGCCAGGGCGTGGTGCTGGCCCTGGGCGGCGGCGCGGTCACCGACCTGGGCGGTTTCGTCGCGGGCACCTGGATGCGCGGGGTGAAGCTGGTCAACGTGCCGACCACCCTGCTGGGCATGGTCGACGCGGCGGTCGGCGGCAAGACCGGCATCAACACCGACGCGGGCAAGAACCTCGTCGGCGTCATCCACGAACCCTCCGCCGTGCTGGTCGACCTGAGCACCCTGACCACGCTGCCGCGCAACGAGCTGGTCGCGGGCATGGCCGAGGTGATCAAGGGCGGCTTCATCGGCGACCCGAAGATCCTCGACCTGATCGAGGCCGACCCGGCCGCCGCCCTCGACCCCGAGGGCGACGTGCTCGCCGACCTGGTCCGCCGCAAGATCCAGGTCAAGGCCGACGTGGTCGCCTCCGACCTGCGCGAGGCCAGTCAGCGCGAGTTCCTCAACTACGGCCACACCCTGGCCCACGCCATCGAGCGCCGCGAGCGCTACAGGTGGCGCCACGGCGCCGCGGTCAGCGTCGGCCTGGTCTTCGCCGCCGAACTCGCCCGCCTCGCGGGCAGGCTCGACGACGCCACCGCCGACCGCCACCGCGCCATCCTCACCGCCGTCGGCCTGCCCGTCACCTACGACGCCGACGCGCTGCCCCAGCTCGTCGAGGGGATGCTGACCGACAAGAAGACCAAGTCCGGCGTCCTGCGCTTCGTGGTGCTCGACGGCCTCGCCAAGCCCGCCCGGCTGGAGGGCCCCGACCCGGCGCTGCTGGCCGCGGCCTACTCGGTGGTGGCGACCGAGCAGCCCACGTCCGGGACGGTGCTGCTGTGAGGGTCTTCGTCCTCAACGGCCCCAACCTGGGCAGGCTCGGCACCCGGGAGCCGGAGATCTACGGCAGCACCACCCACGCCGACCTGGTCGCCCGGTGCGAGGAGACCGGCCGGGAGCTGGGCCTCGACGTCACCGTGCGCCAGACCGACCACGAGGGCGAGATGCTCGGCTGGCTGCACGAGGCCGCCGAGCAGTCGACCCCGGTCGTCCTCAACGCCGCCGCCTGGACCCACTACTCCGTCGCCGTCCGCGACGCCGCCGCGCAGCTCACCGCCCCGCTGGTGGAGGTGCACATCTCCAACGTGCACAAGCGCGAGACCTTCCGCCACACCAGCCTCATCTCCGACATCGCGGCGGGCGTCATCATCGGCCTCGGCGTCGACGGCTACACCCTCGCCCTCCGCTGGCTGGCCGACAACACCCGCTGACCCGGGCGGACAGCGGCTGAACTGGGCGAACGGTCCTGGTGGCCCCGGTGAAGGCGCTGTTCGGGGCTCCCGCACCCCGTGCCGCGGGGCGGTGGAGGGGCGGTGGGGCGTTCGCCGGTGCCTAGACTGGGCCGGACGCCGACCCCGGCGGCGTCCCGGCACGGAGGTCCCCACCGCACATGCCCAGCAGGTTTCGGCGCGTTCGCCATGCCCTCGCGTCCCTGGTCGTGGTGGTCGTCGCGGCGGGTTGCTCGGCGGACGCGGAGGGCGTGACCGAGCGGGGGCCGGAGCCGACCACGGCCGCCCCCATCCCGGCCGTGCGGGCGGGGGCCGAGCCGGTCCGGTTGGGGACCGACCGGGAGCGGGCCAGTCCGCAGGTGGTGGCCGCGGGCGGTGGGGACGCGGTCTACAACTACGCACCGACGCTGATGGCCGAGGGCGGGCGGTACCGGATGTGGTGGTGCAGCCAGCTCGGCACCGCCGCCCCACCCGGTGACGACGTCCTGCTGGCCGAGTCGACGAGCCCGTGGGGCCCGTACAGCGGTCCGGACGGCAGCCCGGGCACCGCGGTGTTCTCCGGCAGCTCCACCGGCTTCGACGGCATGCACACCTGCGACCCGTCGGTGATCAAGGTCGGGTGGACCTACTACCTGTACTACACCGGCGCGGCGGGCCACCACGCCAACGGCAACGCCATCGGCCTGGCCACCAGCCCCGACGGTCGGGTGTGGACCAGGGCCAACGGGGGCGCCCCCATCGTCACCGCCTCCCACGACGTCCTCCGGGACAACGTCTACGGCACCGGCCAACCCGCCGCCACCCACGTCGACGGCTGGTTCTACCTGATGTTCACCGACACCACCGGCCGCGGCGCGGGCTGGAACGGGGCGGGCCAGTTCGTCCTCCGCGCCCGCGACCCCGCCTTCGGCACCGACGTGGAACTCCTCGGCGAGGACGGCTTCCACCACACCATGGGCACCGCCGACCGCAGCCGCTCCGTCGTCGACGCGTTCAGCGCCGACCTGATGTGGGTGGACGCCCTGGGCGCGTTTGCCATCGCCCACGAAACCGCCGACGGCACCAGCCTGACGTTCTGGGACCGCGAGTTCCGCCGCAAGCCCTACACCTCGGTCGTCATCCCCGGCCCGTGGAAGGAGGGCCCCGGCCTCATCCGCACCCCCGAGGGCCACGCCCTGCCCTCCCTGGACGACCCCTGCAACCGCATCCCGGTCGACCTGGTCCGCGCCACGGCCGACGCGGCGGCCCCCACAGACCTCAAGTACTTCGGGGCCGACCTCACCGACACCGCGGCCTGCGCCGACGCCGCCCGCGCCCTCAGGGCACTGGAGGGCTTCGCCATGCCCTCCCCGGAGCGCACCGTCGACGTGGTCCTGCGCGGCGAACTCATCCGGGTCGAACGGCGCTCGGTGGCCGAGCGCCTGTCCGTGAAGGTCCTCGACCACCGCGTCCCCGCCCTGGACGCGGTCCCGGTGACAGCCCGCCTCAGCGCCGCAGCGGCCGGAATCCGGACCGGCCCCGCCCAGGCGGGTCTCCTCCTGGACGACAAGCGCCTGTGGGCCCTCTCGGACCCGAAGCTGGCCAGCCTCAACGCCTCCACGCTGGCCGAGGTCACCCCCCGGGAGTGGGCCGCCCACCGACGCGGCCCCGACCTGATCGCCCGCCGCTAGCCAGAGCTGCGCCGCCGCGCGGCCGGACGCGTTCCGGGTGGGTGTCAGCCGCGGGGCCGGGGTGACGGTTTCGCGCGCACGGGCTCGTCTTCGTCCTCGTGCGGTCGGTCCGGGTCCAGGCGTGGGCCGACCACCAAGCCCAGCCCGGCCGGGAGCAGCACCAGCAGCGCGGTGAACGCCGCGCCACCGGTCAACGCCCCACCCAGTGCGCTGACCCCGGTCTGGTCGACGAAGATCCCCCGCCCGATCACCTGGAGGACCGCCGACCCCACACCCGCGACCAGTGCGGCGAGCACCCAGGCCATCCCCCGCTCCGGCACCTGCCGCCACCCGTCGACGGCGGCCCACACGGCGGCGACGCCCACCAAGCCCCCGAGCGAGATCGCCTCCACCACCGACTGGCCGGTCGGGTTCCCCGCCTTCACCGCGGCCACCACCACAGCCACGACGGCGTGGACAACGGCCAGCACCGCCCCGCGCACCACCCACAGACGCATTGCCGCAGCGTAAGCCCGCCGCCGCGCCGGATGCCAGCGCGCAGGCCCGCCCCACCGCACCCCATCGGCGCGCCCGCGGACAGGCCACCCCACGCACCGCGGCCACTCCGCACCCCACCCGGCTCGTCCTAAGCTCTCCCCATGGCTGTGCACGCGCGGCGGCGGGACGCCCTCCGGAAGGAACTCAGTGACCGTGGCCTGGACGGGCTGCTGGTCACCGACCTGCTCAACATCCGGTACCTGACCGGTTTCACCGGCTCCAACGCCGCCCTCCTGGTCACCCATTCGGAGGAGACGACCCTCTTCTGCACCGACGGCCGCTACACCGAGCAGTCCGCGTCCCAGGTGCCCGACCTCGCCACGGTGATCGACCGCGCCAGCGCCCTCGCCCTGGCCGACAAGGCATCCGGTGCCGTCGGCTTCGAGAGCCAGCACGTGACCGTCGACGGCCACGACGCCCTCGCCGCCGCCACGCGGGCCACGCTGACCAGGGCGCCGAACCTGGTCGAGGGGTTGCGGCTGGTCAAGGACGAGACCGAGGTGGACGCCCTGCGCCGGGCCTGCGCCGCCGCCGACAACGCCCTCGTCGACCTCGTCGAGGCGGGCGGTCTCGTCGGGCGCTCGGAGAAGGAGGTGGCCCGCGACCTGGAGAACCGGATGCGCGACCACGGCGCGGAGGGACCGTCCTTCGAGTCGATCGTGGCCACCGGGGCGCACTCCGCGATCCCGCACCACCGGCCCACCGACGCCGTCCTGGCGGCCGGGGACTTCCTCAAGCTCGACTTCGGGGCCCTCGTCGAGGGCTACCACTCCGACATGACCCGCACCCTGGTGCTCACCCGGGCCGCCGACTGGCAGCGCGACCTCTACGACCTCGTCGCCCGGTCGCAGGCCGCCGGGGTCGCCGCGCTCGCCCCGGGGGTGCCCACCCGGGACGTCGACCGGGCGTCCCGGGGTGTGATCGAGGACGCGGGGCGCGGGGAGGAGTTCCTGCACGGGCTCGGGCACGGCGTGGGGTTGCAGGTCCATGAGGCGCCGAGCCTGGCCAAGACCTCGGTGGGTACACTTTCCGCCGGAATGGCGGTCACCGTCGAACCGGGTGTGTACGTGTCCGGCAAGGGCGGGGTCCGCATCGAGGACACGCTCGTCGTGCGGGACGCCGGTCCCGAACTCCTCACGCTGACCACCAAGCAGCTCATGGTCGTCTAGACAGCGACCATCAACGCGCGCGGATAACAGGAGATCGGAAGCAAGTGGCCTCGACCAACGACCTGAAGAACGGCCTGGTGCTCAACCTCGAGGGCCAGCTCTGGACCGTCACCGAGTTCCAGCACGTCAAGCCCGGCAAGGGTCCCGCGTTCGTCCGGACCAAGCTCAAGCACGTCATGACCGGCAAGGTCGTCGACAAGACCTTCAACGCCGGGGTCAAGGTCGACACGGCCACCGTGGACCGCCGGGAGATGACCTACCTCTACAACGACGGGTCCGAGTTCGTCTTCATGGACGGCGACACCTTCGAGCAGATCTCCATCGCCGCCGAGGTCGTCGCCGAGCAGGCGCGGTTCCTGCTGGAGAACGGGACCGCGGTGGTGTCCTCGCACGAGGGCGTGCCGCTGTTCATCGAGCTGCCCACCTCGGTCGAGCTGGTCATCGAGCACACCGACCCCGGCCTGCAGGGCGACCGCTCCACCGGCGGCACCAAGCCCGCCAAGCTGGAGACCGGCGCGGAGATCCAGGTGCCGCTGTTCGTCACCACCGGCGAGAAGGTCAAGGTCGACACCCGCGACGGGCGCTACCTCGGCCGCGTCAACAGCTGACGTGGGTGCTCGCAGCAAGGCCCGCAAGCGCGCCGTCGACCTGCTCTTCGAGGCCGCGGTGCGCAAGGCCGACCCGGTCACGATCATGGCCGACCGGGTCGGCTCCCCGGACGTGCCGCCGGTCAACGACTACACCGTCACCCTGGTCGAGGGCGTGACCGCGCACCAGGCGCGGATCGACGAGCTGCTCACCGAGCACGCCGAGGGCTGGTCGCTGGCCCGGATGCCCGCCGTCGACCTCGCGGTGCTGCGGCTGGGCCTCTACGAACTGCTCTGGGCCACCGACGTGCCCGATGCGGTGGCCATCGACGAGGCCGTGCAGCTCGCGAAGTCGCTGTCGACCGACGACTCGCCCCGGTTCGTCAACGGGGTGCTCGGTCGGATCGCGGGCATCGCCGACCGGCTCCGCGCCACCCTGTAGGCCACCGGACGAGGCCATCGGACAGAGGCCGTCGAACGGCGAAGACGCCCCACGCGCAGCATCCCCGTCTGCGCGTGTGGCGTCCCTCCGTCGACCCTAGTCCTCTTTCGAGGGGCGTGCCTCGGGAGGAAGCACCCCCCAGTCGATGAGCTGCTCGGTCAGCTCGCCGGGGGTCATGTCGTAGATGATCGCCAGCGACCGCAGGTCCTCGGTGCGGATGGACAGCACCTTGCCGTTGTAGTCGCCGCGCTGGCTCTGGATGGTCGCCGCGTAGCGGGCCAGCGGGCCCACCTTCTCCGCGGGCAGCTGTTGCAGCCGCTCCAGGTTGATCACGATCTTGGTGGCCGGTTCGGCACCGGAGGGCACCCGGCCCTCGGGCAGCAGTTCCACCACGGGCACGCCGTAGAAGTCCGCCAGCTCGGCCAGCTTCTGCACGGTCACCGCCCGGTCGCCGCGCTCGTAGGAGCCGACCACGACTGCCTTCCAGCGGCCGCCCGACTTCTGCTCGACGCCGTGCAACGACAGCCCCTGCTGCTGGCGGATGGCACGGAGCTTGGCTCCCAGCGCCTTGGCGTAGTCGCCCATACGGCGGTTCTCCATTTCCTTCGCCCCGTCGGCGCTATCGACCGACGCGGGGATCTTCACCTCAACACGCAGAGTAATGGTTACCCAGAGTTGCCAGGAGGTCAAGCCAATCCGGCGACTGGGCGTCGTCCAGCCCACACGGACCACCCCTTCGAACCCCTGCCGGAGCCTGATACGGTCGCCACGACCCCTGGTCAGGGGATCGACCGACATCCTTTAAGGACCCGTCCGGTGAGGCGGGGAAGGAGTCCACCGTGCCGCCGCGAGACCGTGGCGCGCCGGAACCGGCCGGGCAGCGCGAGCTGCTGACGGCGGGCGACGTCGCGCGCACCATCGCCCGAATGGCCCATCAGGTCATCGAGAAGACGTCGCTGGGTGCTTCCGGCGCACCGCCGGTCGTGCTGCTGGGCATCCCCACGCGGGGCGCCCCGCTGGCCGCCAGGCTCGCCGCCCGGATCGCCGAGTTCTCCGGTGTGACCGTGCCCACCGGCACCCTCGACATCACCCTCTACCGCGACGACCTGCGCAGGCGCCCGACCCGCCCGCTCGGCGAGACCGCGCTGCCGGAGGGCGGGATCGACAACGCCCTGGTCGTGCTGGTCGACGACGTGCTGTTCTCCGGGCGGACCATCCGCGCGGCGCTCGACGCGCTGCGCGACGCCGGGGGCCGACCGCGGGCGGTGCAGCTCGCCGTGCTGGTCGACCGGGGGCACCGCGAGCTGCCGATCCGCGCGGACTACGTGGGCAAGAACGTGCCCACCGCGCGCACCGAGGAGGTCCACGTCCTGCTGACCGAGACCGACGACCGCGACGGCGTGCTGCTGCACCGGGAGGAGGGGTCCGGGTGAAGCACCTGCTGGGCACCGACGGCCTCGACCGCGACACCGCGCTGGCCGTGCTCGACACCTCCGACGGCCTCAAGCGGACCCTGCTGGGCCGCGAGGTGCGCAAGCTGCCGACGCTGCGCGGCCGCACGGTGATCACCATGTTCTACGAGAACTCCACCCGAACCCGGGTCTCCTTCGAGATTGCCGGGAAGTGGATGAGCGCCGATGTGGTGAACGTCTCCGCGGGCGGGTCCTCGGTCGGCAAGGGCGAGTCGCTGCGCGACACCGCGCTGACCCTGGCCGCCGCGGGCGCCGACTGCGTGATCGTGCGGCACCCGGCCTCCGGGGCCGCGCACCGGCTGGCGGGCTGGCTGACCGAGGCCGGGACCAGCGTGGTGAACGCGGGCGACGGCACCCACGAGCACCCCACCCAGGCCCTGCTCGACGCCGCGACCCTGCGCGACCGGCTCGGAGACGTCGAGGGCAGGCGGATCGGCGTGGTCGGCGACGTGCTGCACAGCCGGGTCGCCCGCTCCAACGTGCACCTGCTGACGACGCTGGGCGCCGAGGTCGTGCTGATCGCGCCGCCGACCCTGCTGCCGACGGGCGTCGCCGACTGGTCGGTGGGCGGCGCCGGGTCGCTGGTGGTCAGCCACGAGCTGGACCCGGAGCTGCCGACGCTGGACGCGGTGATGATGCTGCGGGTGCAGGCCGAGCGGATGCACGGCGGCTTCTTCCCGTCGGCGCGCGAATACGCGATCGCCTACGGGCTCAGCGAGAACCGGCTGCGGCTGCTGCCGGAGCACGCGCCGGTGCTGCACCCGGGGCCGATGCTGCGCGGCATGGAGATCTCGGCCGCGGTGGCGGACTCCCCGCGCGCGGCCATCACCCAGCAGGTGACCAACGGCGTGCACGTCCGGATGGCCGTGCTCTACCACCTGCTCGCCGGAGAAGAGGACGGGTCATGACCACGCTGCTCATCCGCGGCGCCACGCCGTACGGCGAGGGCGGCCCGGTCGACGTCCTGGTGCGCGACGGCGTGATCCGGGAGATCGCCGACCGGGTCGACGCCGACGCCTACACCGACGCAGGCACCGAGGTGCTGGACGCGGGCGGGCTGGTCGCCCTGCCCGGGTTCGTCGACCTGCACACGCACCTGCGCGAACCCGGCCGCGAGGACACCGAGACCATCGAGACCGGCTCCCGGGCCGCCGCGCTGGGCGGGTACACCGCCGTGTTCGCCATGGCCAACACCGACCCGGTGGCCGACAACGCCGTGGTGGTCGAGCACGTGTGGCGGCGCGGCCGGGAGGTCGGGCTGGTCGACGTGCACCCGGTCGGCGCGGTCACCGTCGGGCTCAAGGGGGAGCGGCTCGCCGAGCTGGGCACGATGGCCCGGTCCGCGGCGGGCGTGCGGATCTTCTCCGACGACGGCCTGTGCGTGGCCGACCCGCTGATCATGCGCCGGGCGCTGGAGTACACCAAGGCCCTCGACGCGGTCATCGCCCAGCACGCCGAGGAGCCGCGGCTGACCGTCGGCGCCCAGGCGCACGAGGGCGAGCTGGCCGCGCGCCTGGGCCTGGCGGGCTGGCCCGCGGTGGCCGAGGAGTCGATCGTGGCCCGCGACTGCCTGCTGGCCCGGCACGTGGGGGCCCGGCTGCACGTCTGCCACGTCTCCACCGCGGGCACCGCCGAGGTGCTGCGCTGGGCCAAGGGCCGGGGCACCAGGGTCTCCGCCGAGGTCACCCCGCACCACCTGCTGCTCGACGACTCGCGGCTGAGCACCTACGACCCGGTGAACAAGGTCAACCCGCCGCTGCGCACCGCGACCGACGCCGCCGCGCTGCGCGCCGCCCTCGCCGACGGCACGGTGGACTGCGTGGCCACCGACCACGCCCCGCACGCGAGCCAGGACAAGGACTGCGAGTGGTCCGCCGCCCGGCCCGGGATGCTCGGGTTGCAGACCGCGCTGCCGATCGTGGTACAGACCATGGTCGACCCCGGCCTGCTCGACTGGCGCGGCGTCGCGCGGGTCATGAGCGAGCGCCCGGCGGAGATCGCCGGGCTGCCCGACCAGGGCAGGCCGATCGCCGTTGGCGAGCCCGCGACGCTGACCCTGGTCGACCCGGCGGGCCGCTGGACCGTGCGCGGCGCGGACCTCGCCAGCGTCGCCGCCAACACCCCCTACGAGGGCATGGAGCTGCCCGGCACGGTGGTCGCCACGGTGCTGCGCGGTGCCCTCACCGCCCGAGACGGGAAGGCCGCGAAGTGAACCGCCTGGGCCTGACCCTGCTGTTCCTGGCCGTGTTCGCGCTGCTGGTCGCCCTGATGTGGTGGGGCTACCGCAACCGGCGCAAGCGCCAGGCCGACCTGCCCGCTTTCCCGGCTGTCCCCCAGGGGCTGCTGGAACAGGTTCGCGGGGGCAAGACCGAACCACTGCTGCCGCCGAGCACCGGCGTCTACGCCAGCACGGTCACCGACCGGAGCTGGCAGGACCGGGTGGCCGTCGGTGACGTCGGCTTCCGCGCCGACGCGACCGCCCACCTGCTGCCGAACGGCCTGCTGTTCGACCGCACCGGCGCCACCCCGGTCTGGATCCCGGCGGAGTCGGTGCGCGCCGCGCGCACCGAGGCCGGGATCGCCGGGAAGGTGATGGGCGGCGGTGGCCTGCTGGTGGTCCGCTGGGCGGTCGGCGAGCACGAGTTCGACACCGGCTTCCGAGCCGACGACAAGGACGACTACGACACGTGGGTGCCCGCCATCGGCGCGCTGAACCCGGAGGTGGCAAACGGTGAGTGAAACCCGGCTGACCAAGATTTCCGACCGCGCCCCCGCCGCGCTGGTGCTGGAGGACGGGCGCGTCTTCCCCGGCGAGTCCTACGGCGCCACCGGCGAGAGCTTCGGCGAGGTGGTGTTCTGCACCGCCATGACCGGCTACCAGGAGACCCTGACCGACCCGTCCTACCACCGGCAGATCGTGGTGCAGACCGCCCCGCAGATCGGCAACACCGGCTGGAACGACGAGGACGACGAGTCCTCCCGCATCTGGGTGTCCGGCTACGTCGTGCGCGACCCCGCCCGCACCCCGTCGAACTGGCGGTCCACCAAGACCCTGGACGACGCGCTGGTCGACGGCGGGGTGGTCGGCATCAGCGGCGTCGACACCCGGTCGCTGACCCGGCACCTACGCGAGCGCGGCGCCATGCGCGCCGGGGTGTTCTCCGGCGAGGCGCTGCGCGAGAGGGACGCGATGGTCGCCAGGGTGCGCGAGGCCCAGGGGATGGTCGGCGCCGCGCTGGCCGACGAGGTCACCACCGCCGCGAGCTACGTGGTCCCGGCCGAGGGCGAGCGCCGCTTCCGGGTGGCCGCGCTGGACCTGGGCATCAAGTCCAACACCCCCCGGATGCTGGCCGCGCGCGGGATCGAGACGCACGTGCTGCCGTCGACGACGAGCCTGGACGACCTGCTCGCCGTCGAGGCCGACGGGGTGTTCCTGTCCAACGGCCCCGGCGACCCGGCCACCGCCGACCACCCGGTGGCGCTGACCAGGGCGGTGCTGGAGCGGCGGATCCCGCTGTTCGGCATCTGCTTCGGCAACCAGATCCTGGGCCGCGCCCTGGGCCTGGACACCTACAAGCTGCGCTACGGCCACCGCGGGGTCAACATCCCGGTGATCGACGTGGCGACCGGCTCGGTGGCGATCACCTCGCAGAACCACGGGTTCGCCATCCGGGGCGAGGTCGGCAAGCCGTTCGACACCCCGTTCGGCGCCGCCGAGGTCAGCCACTACTGCCCCAACGACGGCTGCGTGGAGGGCGTGCGCGCGCTCGACGTGCCCGCCTTCTCCGTGCAGTACCACCCCGAGGCCGCCGCGGGCCCGCACGACGCGGCGGACCTGTTCGACCGGTTCGCAGACCTGATGGAGGGCAACCGCTGATGGCCAAGCGCGAGGACATCAAGCACGTGCTGGTGATCGGCTCCGGCCCGATCGTCATCGGCCAGGCGTGCGAGTTCGACTACTCCGGCACCCAGGCGTGCCGGGTGCTGCGCGAGGAGGGCCTGCGGGTCAGCCTGGTGAACTCCAACCCGGCGACGATCATGACCGACCCGGAGTTCGCCGACGCCACCTACATCGAGCCGATCACCCCGGAGTTCGTGGAGAAGGTGATCGCGGCCGAGCGCCCCGACGCCATCCTGGCCACCCTGGGCGGGCAGACCGCGCTCAACACCGCGGTCGCGCTGCACGATCGCGGGGTGTTGCAGAAGTACGGCGTGGAGCTGATCGGCGCGGACATCGACGCCATCCAGCGCGGCGAGGACCGGCAGAAGTTCAAGGACATCGTCGCCGACATCGGCGCCGAGACCCCGCGCAGCCGGGTCTGCCACTCGATGGAGGAGGTCCGCGAGACCGTCGCCGAGCTGGGCCTGCCGGTGGTCATCCGGCCGTCGTTCACCATGGGCGGCCTCGGTTCCGGCATGGCGCACACGCCCGAGGACCTGGAGCGGCTCGCCTCGACCGGGCTCACCGAGTCCCCGGTGACCGAGGTGCTGATCGAGGAGAGCGTGCTCGGCTGGAAGGAGTACGAGCTGGAGCTGATGCGCGACAAGCACGACAACGTCGTCGTCATCTGCTCCATCGAGAACATCGACCCGATGGGCGTGCACACCGGCGACTCGGTGACCGTGGCCCCGGCGATGACCCTGACCGACCGCGAGTACCAGCACATGCGCGACGTCGGCATCGACGTGCTGCGCGCGGTGGGCGTGGACACCGGCGGCTGTAACATCCAGTTCGCGATCAACCCGGCCAACGGCCGGATGGTCGTCATCGAGATGAACCCGCGGGTGTCGCGGTCCTCGGCGCTGGCGTCGAAGGCCACCGGCTTCCCGATCGCCAAGATCGCCGCCAAGCTGGCCATCGGCTACACCCTCGACGAGATCACCAACGACATCACCGGCGAGACCCCCGCCTCGTTCGAGCCCACGCTCGACTACGTGGTGGTCAAGGTGCCGCGGTTCGCCTTCGAGAAGTTCCCCGGCGCCGACACCACGCTGACCACGACCATGAAGTCGGTCGGCGAGGCGATGTCCATCGGCCGCAACTTCCCCGAGGCGCTGGGCAAGGCGCTGCGCTCGATGGAGACCAAGGCCGCCGGGTTCTGGACCACCCCCGACCCGGACGGCGCCACCGTCGAGTCCACACTGGACGCCCTGCGCACCGCGCACGACGGCCGCCTCTACACCGTGGAGCGCGCGCTGCGCCTGGGCGCGAGCGTCGAGCAGGTGCACGAGGCATCCGGCATCGACCCGTGGTTCCTCGACCAGGTCGCCGCGCTGATCGAGCTGCGCGACGAGATCGCCGACGCCCCCGTGCTCGACGGGACCCTGCTGCGCCGGGCCAAGCGCTCGGGCTTCTCCGACCGCCAGGTCGCCGCGCTGCGCCCGGAGCTGGCGGGCGAGGACGGCGTGCGCACGCTGCGCCACCGGCTGGGCGTGCGCCCGGTCTACAAGACCGTCGACACCTGCGCGGCCGAGTTCGCCGCCACCACCCCGTACCACTACTCCGCCTACGAGCTTGACCCCGAGGCCGAGTCGGAGGTCGCCCCGCAGCCCGACCGGCCCAAGGTGCTGATCCTGGGCTCCGGGCCGAACCGCATCGGGCAGGGCATCGAGTTCGACTACTCGTGCGTGCACGCGGCCATGGCGCTGCGCGAGGCCGGGTACGAGACGGTGATGGTCAACTGCAACCCGGAGACCGTCTCCACCGACTACGACACCTCCGACCGGCTCTACTTCGAGCCGCTCACCTTCGAGGACGTGCTGGAGGTCGTGCACTCCGAGCGGCAGTCCGGCACCGTCGCGGGCGTGGTCGTGCAGCTCGGCGGGCAGACGCCGCTGGGGCTGGCGCAGCGGCTGGCCGACGCGGGCGTGCCGATCGTGGGCACCCCGCCGGAGGCCATCCACCTGGCCGAGGACCGGGGCGCGTTCGGCCAGGTGCTGACCGACGCGGGCCTGCCCGCGCCCAAGTACGGCACCGCCACCTCCTTCCCCGGCGCCAAGCGGATCGCCGACGAGATCGGCTACCCGGTGCTGGTCCGGCCCTCCTACGTGCTCGGCGGGCGCGGCATGGAGATCGTCTACGACGAGCAGTCGCTGGCCGGGTACATCGAGCGCGCCACCGAGGTCTCCCCGGAGCACCCGGTGCTGGTCGACCGGTTCCTCGACGACGCCATCGAGATCGACGTGGACGCGCTCTGCGACGGCACCGAGGTCTACCTCGGCGGGGTCATGGAGCACATCGAGGAGGCCGGGATCCACTCCGGCGACTCGGCCTGCGCGCTGCCGCCGATCACCCTGGGCCGCGCCGACCTGGAGGCGGTCCGCCGCTCCACCGAGGCCATCGCGCACGGCGTCGGCGTCCGCGGCCTGCTCAACGTGCAGTACGCGCTCAAGGACGACGTGCTCTACGTGCTGGAGGCGAACCCGCGGGCCAGCCGCACGGTGCCGTTCGTGTCCAAGGCGACGGCCGCGCCGCTGGCCAAGGCCGCCGCCCGGATCATGCTCGGCGCCACCATCGCCGACCTGCGCGCCGAGGGCCTGCTCAACGCCGAGGGCGACGGCGCGGAGCTGCCAGAGGGGGCGCCGGTGGCGGTCAAGGAGGCCGTGCTGCCGTTCCACCGGTTCCGCACCAAGGAGGGCCACGGCATCGACTCGCTGCTGAGCCCGGAGATGAAGTCCACCGGCGAGGTCATGGGCATCGACGCCTCCTTCGGCAAGGCGTTCGCCAAGTCCCAGACCGCCTCCTACGGTTCGCTGCCCACCTCGGGCAAGGCGTTCGTGTCGGTGGCCAACCGGGACAAGCGGGCGATCGTGTTCCCGGTGAAGCGGTTGGCGGACCTGGGCTTCGAGATCCTGGCGACCTCGGGCACCGCGCAGGTGCTGCGCCGCAACGGGATCCCGTGCACGGAGGTGCGCAAGCACTTCGAGGGCCCGGACAACATCGTCGACCTGATCCGCGCGGGCGAGGTGGACATGGTCATCAACACCCCGTACGGCAACCACGGGCCGAGGGTGGACGGCTACGAGATCCGCACGGCCGCGGTGTCGCGCGACATCCCGTGCGTCACCACCATCCAGGGCGCGGCGGCGGCGGTGCACGGCATCGAGGCGCTCATCCGCGACGACATCGGCGTGCGACCGCTGCAGGAGTTGCAGGCCGCCCTGCGCGCGGAAATGGCGCAGCGGTGAGCGGGCAGCACTTCGGCGCCCGGCTGACCGGGGCCACGGCCGCCCGGGGTCCGCTGTGCGCGGGCATCGACCCGCACCCCGGGCTGCTCGACGCCTGGGGCCTGCCGCGCGACGCCGCTGGCCTGGAGCGGTTCGCGCTGACCTGCGTGGAGGCGCTGGCCGGGGTGGTGGCCGTGCTCAAGCCGCAGTCGGCGTTCTTCGAGGCGCACGGCTCCAAGGGCGTGGCGGTGCTGGAGCGGGTGATCGCCGAGTCGCGGGCGGCGGGCGCGCTGGTGCTGCTCGACGTCAAGCGCGGCGACATCGGCTCCACCATGGCCGCCTACGCCCAGGCCTACCTCGCCGACGGCTCGCCGCTGGCGGCCGACGCGGTCACGCTGTCGCCGTTCCTGGGCTTCGGCTCGCTCGACCCGGCGCTGGACCTGGCCGCCGAGACCGGTCGGGGCGTGTTCGTGCTGGCGCGGACCTCCAACAGCGAGGGCGCGTCGGTGCAGCGCGCGGTGGACGGGGGCGGGCGCACGGTCGCGCAGGCCGTCGTCGACGCCGCCGCCGCCCGCAACGCCGGGGCCGACCCGCTCGGCTCGGTCGGCCTGGTCGTGGGCGCGACCGTCGGCGACAGCGGTCTGGACCTCTCCGCGCTCAACGGCCCGGTCCTGGCCCCCGGCCTGGGGGCCCAGGGCGCGGGCCCGGCCGACTTGCGGGCCGTCTTCGGGGCCGCGCTGCCGCACGTGCTGCCCGCCAGCTCGCGCGACATCCTCCGGCACGGGCCGGGTGTCCCGGCCCTGCGCGACGCTGCCCTGCGCGTCCGCGACTCCCTGGTGGCCGCCGCGGGCTGATCCCAGGCGCGATTTCGCGACGTCCGCGGGAAGTCCCGCTCGCCGTGTCCGAGTTGCCCCGGAAGGTCCTTTCCCCGACCTTCCGGGGCTTCCGCACGCCCACACAGCGTTGTCGCAGGTCGCAGGGGTTGGGCTGACCGGGTGTGCCCGGGGGCCTGCGGATAGTGGCGCCCGCGACACTTTCGCCCCCCGCAGTCACCCGAGCGCGCTCCGTCACCGCCGGAACCGGGTTCGGCGCGCTATGATCGTCGCAGGTCACAGCCTCGACGTCACTGTTCGTTGATCAACTTCTGGGCTCCGGTCACGGTCCGCACAGGGCGACCCGCGTTGTCCTCGCAGGCCAGGGGTCGGTAACGTCGCGGCACCGATCCGGAAGAAATCCCACCCCCACGGAGGAAATCGTGGCCCTTCCCCAGCTGACCGAGGAGCAGCGGGCCGCAGCGCTGGAGAAGGCGGCTGCCGCCCGTCGTGCGCGAGCCGAACTCAAGGAGCGTCTGAAGCGAGGTGGCACCACCCTCAAGGAGGTGCTGACTCAGTCCGACAACGACGAGGTCCTGGGCAAGATGAAGGTCACCGCACTGCTGGAGGCCCTGCCGGGCGTCGGCAAGGTGCGGGCCCAGCAGATCATCGAGCGCCTCGAGATCGCGCCGAGCCGTCGTCTTCGCGGCCTCGGTGACCGCCAGCGCAAGGCCTTGCTGGCCGAGTTCAGCGGCGAGTGAGTGAGCCGCTCAACAGGCTCTGAGCCGAGGCCGGGCAACACCCGGCCTCGGCTCACTGTTGTGTCCGGGCCCTCGGGCGTGGGCAAGTCGAGCGTGGTCGCCGAGCTGCGCGCGCTGCACCCGCAGGTCTACTTCAGCGTCTCGGTGACGACGCGCAAGCCCCGGCCCGGCGAGGTGGACGGCAAGCACTACCACTTCATCGACAAGGCCGAGTTCGACCGGCTCGCCGCGGCCGGTGAGCTGCTGGAGCACGCCGAGTACGCGGGCAACCACTACGGCACCCCGCGCGCCGCGGTCGAGGCCGCGCTGGCGGCGGGTCAGCCCGCGGTGCTGGAGATCGAACTGCAGGGCGCCCGCCAGGTGCGGGTGGCCATGCCGGAGGCCCAGCTCGTCATGCTGGTGCCCCCGTCCTGGGAGACCCTGGTCACCCGGCTGGTCGGTCGCGGCACCGAGGACGAGGCGCTGATCGCCAAGCGGCTGGCCGTCGCCAAGGACGAGCTGGCCGCCGAATCCGAGTTCGACGCGGTCGTGGTGAACAGCGACGTGAAGGTCGCGGCCCGCGAGTTGCTAACCTGGGTACTCACAGACTCAACCAAACAAGGTGCGGAGCGTTGCGAGTGATCACCCCTACAGAGCTGGGCCCCCTGGGCGAGCCGTCGACCGTTCTCGAGGGCATCACCAACCCCCCGATCGACGACCTGCTCGAGAAGGTCAGCTCGAAGTACGCGCTGGTGATCTACGCCGCCAAGCGCGCCCGCCAGATCAACGACTACTACGCCCAGCTCGGCGAGGGCCTGCTGGAGTACGTCGGCCCGCTGGTGGAGCCGGGTCCGCGGGAGAAGCCGCTGTCCATCGCCCTGCGCGAGATCCACGCGGGCCTGCTCGAGCACACCGAGGGCGAGTGACCCTCCGGCCCCGTGTCGTCCTTGGCGTCGGCGGCGGTATCGCCGCGTACAAGGCGTGCGAGGTCCTGCGCGGGCTGACCGAGAGTGGGCACGACGTGCGCGTCGTGCCCACCGAGGCGGCCCTGCGCTTCGTCGGCGCGGCGACGTTCGAGGCGCTGTCGGGCAACAAGGTGCACACCGGTGTGTTCGCCGACGTGCCCGAGGTGCCGCACGTGCGGTTGGGCCAGGAGGCCGACCTGGTGCTGGTCGTGCCGACGACGGCCGACCTGCTGGCCAAGGCGGCGCACGGCCTCGCCGACGACCTGCTCACCAACACCCTGCTCACCGCGCGCTGCCCGGTGCTGCTGGTGCCCGCGATGCACACCGAGATGTGGGAGCACGCGGCCACCCGGGCCAACGTGGCCACGCTGCGCTCGCGCGGCACGGTCGTCGTCGAACCCGCCAGCGGCAGGCTCACCGGCAAGGACACCGGCAAGGGCAGGCTGCCCGACCCGGCCGAGATCGTCGACCTGGCCCGGCTGCTGCTGGCCCGCCCGGACGCGCTGCCGCGCGACCTCGACGGCCTGCACGTGGTCGTCTCCGCGGGCGGCACGCGCGAACCGCTGGACCCGGTGCGCTGGCTGGGCAACCGCTCCTCGGGCAAGCAGGGCTACGCGCTGGCCCGCACCGCCGCCCAGCGCGGCGCCCGGGTCACCCTGGTCTCCGCGCACACCCAGGCGCTGCCCGAACCCGCGGGCGTCGAGGTCGTGCACGTGGGCACCGCCGCGCAACTGCGCGAGGCGGTGCACCTGGCCGCCGAGAGCGCCGACGTGGTGGTGATGGCCGCCGCGGTGGCCGATTTCCGCCCGGTCGACCGGGCCGACTTCAAGATCAAGAAATCCGACCGCGACCCCGACCCGATCGCCCTGACCCGCAACCCCGACGTGCTCGCCGAGCTGGTCGAGACCCGGCGCGGGGTGGCGGGTTCGCGACAGGTGATCGTCGGTTTCGCCGCTGAGACCGGCAGCGGCGGCCCGGACGGCGCCGACGTGCTGGACCTCGCCCGCGCCAAGCTGGCCCGCAAGGGGTGCGACCTGTTGGTGGTCAACGCGGTCGGCGAGGGCAAGGCGTTCGAGACCGAGGACAACGCGGGCTGGCTTTTGGGTGCCGACGGCACGGAAAGTCCGATAGAACTGGGGTCGAAGGCGAAGCTGGCGACCGAAGTGTGGGACGCGGTCAGTCACTTGCGCGTGCGTTGCGGGGATACGCCAGGCTGAGCCACAACAAACCTGACGGAACAATCGGAACTTGAGTGGGGATATGGCGTGAGTGAGAACAACGGCCTGCGGCTGTTCACCTCGGAGTCGGTCACCGAGGGGCACCCGGACAAGATCTGCGACGCGATCAGCGACTCCATCCTCGACGCCCTGCTGACCGAGGACCCCCGCTCCCGGGTCGCCGTGGAGACCCTGGTGACCACCGGCCAGGTGCACGTCGCCGGTGAGGTCACCACCTCGGCGTACGTCGACATCCCCGCCATCGTCCGGGGCAAGATCCTGGAGATCGGCTACGACTCCTCGGCCAAGGGCTTCGACGGCAACTCCTGCGGCGTCAACATCGCCATCGGCGCGCAGTCCCCGGACATCGCCCAGGGCGTCGACACCGCGCACGAGACCCGCGTCGAGAACGCCTCGGACGAGATCGACAAGCAGGGCGCGGGCGACCAGGGCCTGATGTTCGGCTACGCCTGCACCGACACCCCGGAGCTGATGCCGCTGCCGATCGCGCTGGCGCACCGGCTGTCGCGGCGGCTGACCAAGGTCCGCAAGGACGGCGTGCTGCCGTACCTGCGCCCGGACGGCAAGACCCAGGTCACCATCGAGTACGACGGCGACCGGGCGATCCGCCTGGACACCGTGGTGGTGTCCTCCCAGCACGCCGAGGGCGTCGACCTGGAGAAGCTGCTCGGCGTTGACGTGCGCGAGCAGGTCGTGCTGCCCGAGATCGCCGACCTGGAGCTGGACACCTCGAACGTCCGGCTGCTGGTGAACCCGACCGGCCGCTTCGTCATCGGCGGTCCGATGGGTGACGCGGGCCTGACCGGCCGCAAGATCATCGTCGACACCTACGGCGGCATGGCCCGCCACGGCGGCGGCGCCTTCTCCGGCAAGGACCCGTCGAAGGTCGACCGCTCGGCCGCCTACGCCATGCGCTGGGTCGCCAAGAACACCGTCGCCGCCGGTCTCGCCGACCGCGTCGAGGTGCAGATCGCGTACGCGATCGGCAAGGCCGCCCCGGTGGGCCTGTTCGTGGAGACCTTCGGCACCGAGAAGGTGGCCCCGGAGAAGATCCGCGCGGCCATCGCCGAGGTGTTCGACCTGCGCCCGGCCGCGATCATCCGCGACCTGGACCTGCTGCGCCCGATCTACGCCCCGACCGCCGCGTACGGCCACTTCGGCCGCACCGACCTCGACCTCCCCTGGGAGAACACCGACCGCGCCGAGCAGCTCAAGAAGCTCGCCGCGGGCTGATCCGCCGCGTTCGCCACGGGCCGCCACCGGGTACTCCGGTGGCGGCCCGTGCTGTGTGCTGAGTGCGGTGCGGCTCTGCCCGGTCTGGGGTTGTCCGGTGCGATCTGCGGGCGAGGAGGAGGATTGCGCCATGGGTGAGCCGAGCACCGCGGCCGGACCGGTCCGGTTCCGCCGCCCCGACCCGCTGCGCTGGCTGTGGTACGCCGTGGGCGGCACGCTGCCCGCGCGCAACCGGCCGTGGGTGCTGTGGGACCTGACCTGCCGGACCTGGGTGTTGCGGCACTTCGCCAGGGTCCTGGTGCTGTTCCTGCCGTTCTGGCTGCTGCTCCTGGTCCCCGGCCCGTCCTCGCTGCGCTTCTCCATGGTCGCGCTGGCCTACGTCACCGGGCTGTACTTCTCGCTGTCGTTCCTGGAGGACGCGTGCGAGCGGCGGCTGGTCAAGCACGGCTTCCCGCCCGGCCTCAACCGCCGCATCCGCGAGGAATCCGCCCGCCGCGACCGCGCGGAGATCGCCGAGCTGTACGTGTCCTACTACCTCGACGCCGACCCGGGGGCCGAGCCGGAACGCGAGCCCCGGCGCGACCCCCGAGCCGACTGACCGTCGGTCGGGTCTGGTAGACCAACCGGTCATGGCCACCTCCGACGCGAGCGCGAACGCGTTGTTCGAGGTGCCCGCGGAACCCCCGGCACCGGCGGCGAAACCGGCCAGGGGCGTCCCGTCGCCCGCCGCCGAGCTGCCCGTGGCGCGGGTCTGCGTGGACGTGCCGCTGGCCCACCTCGACCGCCCCTACGAGTACCTGGTGCCCGCGAAGTCCGACGCCGACGCGGTGCCCGGCGCCCGGGTGCGGGTCCGCTTCGCGGGCAAGCCGGTCGACGGCTACCTGCTGGAGCGGGTGGCCGAGGCCGAGCACCGGGGCAGGCTGCAGTTCCTGGAGCGGGTGGTGTCGCCGGAACCGGTGCTCGCCCCCGAGGTGGCGCGGCTGTGCCGGGCCGTGGCCGACCGCTACAGCGGCACCCTCACCGACGTGCTGCGCTTCGCCGTCCCGCCGCGGCACGCCAGGGTCGAGGCCGAGGAGCCGCCAGGGCCGTCGCCGGTCCCGCCCCGCCCGGCGGCCACCGCCTGGGGCGAGTACCGCCGCGGCCCGGCGTTCCTCGACGCGGTGCACGCGGGCAAGCAGGCGCACGCGGTGTGGCAGGCGCTGCCGGGGGAGGACTGGCCCGCCCGGCTCGCCGAGGTCGCCGCCACCGCCGCCGCGGCGGGCCGGGGCGCGGTCGTCGTCGTGCCCGACCACCGGGACGTGGCGCGGGTGCACGCGGCGTGCGTGGCGCTGGTGGGGGAGGCCGCGGCGGTCGCGCTGTCGGCCGACCTCGGGCCAGCCAAGCGGTACCGCGCCTGGTTGGCCGTGCGCCGCGGCAGCGCCCGGGTCGTGGTGGGCACCCGGGCCGCGGCGTACGCGCCGGTGGTCGACCCCGGGGTACTGGTGGTGTGGGACGACGGCGACGACCAGCACGCCGACCAGCGCGCCCCCTACCCGCACGGGCGCGACGTGCTGATCACCCGGGCCCGGCTGTGCGGGGCCGGGGTGCTGGTGGCCGGGTTCGCCCGCACCGCCGAGGCGCAGCTGCTCCTCGACTCCGGCTGGGCCGCCGAGGTCGCCGCCACCCGCGAGCGGGTCCGCGCCGCCGCGCCCAGGGTCACCGCGCTGGGCGAGCACGACAGCCAGCTCGCCCGCGACCCCGCCGCCCGCACCGCGCGCATCCCCACGGTCGCCTTCGACGCGGCCCGCGCCTCGTTGCAGGCCGGGTACCCGGTCCTGGTCCAGGTCCCGCGCCGGGGCTACGTGCCCGCGCTGACCTGCCAGGACTGCCGCGCCCCGGCCCGCTGCCGCCGCTGCGCGGGCCCCCTGCACGTGCCCGACACCGGCCCCCCGGCCTGCCGCTGGTGCGCCGCGGCGGAGGCCAACTACCGCTGCCCGGCGTGCGCCTCCCGGCGGCTGCGCGCGGTCGTGGTCGGCGCGAAGCGCACGGCGGAGGAGCTGGGCCGCGCGTTCTCCGGCTTCCCGGTCCGCACCTCGGGCGCCCGCGACGTCCTGTCCACTGTGGATGACCGACCGGCGCTGGTGGTGGCCACCCCCGGCGCGGAACCGCTGTCCCCCAAGGGGTACGGCGCCGCCCTGCTGCTCGACGGCTGGGCGATGCTCAACCGCGCCGACCTGCGGGCGGCCGAGGAGGCGCTGCGGCGGTGGATGACCGCCGCCGCCCTGGTCCGCCCGGCCGCGGACGGCGGTCGGGTGGTGGTGCTGGCCGACTCGTCCATCGCCCCGGTGCAGGCCCTGGTCCGCTGGGACCCGGCCTGGTACGCGGGCGTGGAACTGGCCGCCCGCACCGAACTCGGCTTCCCACCCGCCGTCCGGATGGCCTCGGTCGACGGCGCCCCCGACGCCGTCGCCCGCCTCCTGGACGACCTGGCCCTGCCCCCCACCGGCGAGGTCCTCGGCCCGGTCCCCCTCGGCGACCCGGACTCACCCACCCCCCGCGAACGGGCCCTGGTCCGGGTCTCCCGCGCCGAGGGCAAGGCCCTGGCCGACGCGCTGACCACGGCGCAGAGCCTGCGCGCCACCCGCAAGGACCCCGACCCCCTGCGCGTCCAGCTCGACCCGCTCGACCTCATCTAGCTCCTGTCCGCAAAGCCGCTCAGCCACCCACCAACCCCCGGCCACACCGAACCCCACCGGCGCAGCAGCCCAACCGACCACCCCACCAACCGCCAGCCCGGCACCGCGAACCCCACCGGCGCAGCGAAAGCCAGCCACCCAACGAACCGCCGGCCCGGCTACGGAGATGCCCGGGTGGGTGGATGTGCTTGGGTGGGGGAGGCGATCATGTGCAAGCCTGTCCGGGCAGTGGGGCACTCTTTTCGCCCCACTCGGTCACACCGGGCACATGATCGGCGTAGGGGCCCCGCCCAAGCACATCCACCCACCCGGGCACGCCCACAAAATCCCGGCGCTTTCAAACCCAGCCACGGCTGAGCAGATCCACCCGGGCACCCACCAAGACCCCGGGCTCCACGGCCTGGCGGACCCGCCCGTGCGGGCGCGGCTCCGGAGCCGCGCCGGGGGCGGCATAGACTGGACCGACCGCCCGCGAGCAGTGAGTGAGGGAGTCCCGTGACCGTCCAGCAGATCCGGTACTTCGGTGACCCGGTGCTGCGCACCCCGGCCGCCGAGGTGGTCGACTTCGACCGCGAGCTGCACAACCTCGTCCGCGACCTGTGGGACACCATGGAGCAGCAGGGCGGCGCCGGGCTGGCCGCGCCGCAGCTCGGCGTGGGGTTGCGGGTGTTCACCTACCACTGCGGCGAGGCCGAGGGCCACCTGGTCAACCCGGTGTGGACGGCGCTGGACGACGAGGAGCAGGACGGCCAGGAGGGCTGCCTGTCCATCCCCGGCCTGTACTGGGACTGCGTCCGGAAGAAGAACGTGGTCGCGCGCGGGTGGAACATGCACGGCGAGCCGGTGGAGGTGCAGGGCAGCGACCTGCTGGCCCGCTGCATCCAGCACGAGACCGACCACCTCGACGGCGTGCTGTTCCTCGACCGCCTCGACGAGACCACCCGCAAGCAGGCGATGAAGGAGATCCGCCGGGCCGACTGGTTCGACGGCTCGGTCCCCACCCTCAAGCAGAGCCCGCACCCGCTGTTCGGGGCCCGCTGATGCGGCTGGTGTTCGCGGGCACACCCGAGGTGGCGCTGCCGTCGCTGCGCGCCCTGATCGGGTCCGACCGGCACGAGGTCGCCGCCGTGGTGACCCGCCCGGACGCGCCGTCGGGCCGCGGGCGGACCCTGCACCGCTCCCCGGTCGGCGCCCTGGCCGACGAGCACGGCATCGAGGTGCTGACCCCGGCGAAGGCGTCCGACCCGGTGTTCCAGGCGCGGCTGCGCGAGATCGCGCCCGACGCCTGCCCGGTGGTGGCCTACGGCGCGCTGCTGCCGCAGTCTGCGCTGGACATCCCGGTGCACGGCTGGATCAACCTGCACTTCTCGGTGCTGCCCGCCTGGCGCGGCGCGGCCCCGGTGCAGGCGACCGTGCGCTCCGGCGACGAGTTCGCGGGCGCCAGCACCTTCCGCATCGTCAAGGAGTTGGACGCGGGCCCCGTCTTCGGCGTGCTGACCGACCCGGTCCGCCCCGACGACACCGCGGGCGTGCTGCTCGACCGGCTCGCCGAGTCCGGCGCCGGGCTGCTGCTGGCCACCCTGGACGGCATCGAGGACGGCTCGCTGACCGCGGTGGAGCAGCCCGCGGACGGCGTCAGCCACGCCCCCAAGATCACCGTCGAGGACGCGAAGGTCGACTTCGCGCTGCCCGGCATGGCCGTCGACCGGCTGGTCCGCTCGGTCACCCCGGAACCGGGTGCCTGGGCGGAGTTCCGCGGCGAGCGGGTCAAGCTCGGCCCGGTCACCCGCGACGCGGTGGAGACCGAACTCAAACCCGGCGAACTGCTCGTCGAGCGCAAGCGCGTCCTCGTCGGCACGGCCACCTGGCCGGTGCGCCTCGGCGAGGTCCAGGCACAGGGCAAGAAGCGGATGCAGGCCACCGACTGGGCCCGCGGCACCCGTATCGAGGCAGGAGAACGGCTGACGTGACCCAGCCAGGCAAACGTCCATACCGCCCCAGGACCGGGGGTCCGGCGAAGGGCGGCCCCGCGCGGCCCGCGCGCCCCCGCGGCGCGCACCCCCCGCGCAAGCCGGACGGGCCCGCGCGCCCGCCCGCCGAGGACGCGG
>NZ_JAJCXD010000050.1:0-74192 GCF_021056305.1 Actinokineospora sp. PR83 | reverse complement strand
GAGGCCGCCCCGTTGCGCGGGGCGGTGGAGGAGAAGGCGCGGGAATGGTGGGAGGACTGGGAGACCCGGTTCGCCGACATCGACATCCACGCCGCGGCCGGGGACCCGTGCGAGGTGACCAAGGAGCATGTCCAGGAGTTCGTGTACTGGATGCTGTTCACCCGGTCGGCCTCGACCTCTCAGAACAAGTTCAAAGTGACCAAGCAGTTCTTCTCGTTCCTGGAGGACGACGACGAGATCGAACTGTCTCCGTTCGCCAAGCTCAAGTTGCCGAAGAAGGGCACCACGCTCACCCCGATCCTCACCGACGAGGAGGCCGAGATGATCATCGCCCACTGCTCGGGGAGGGATTTCGTGGCGGTCCGCAACCGGGCGATGATCGAGACCTTTCTCGACACCGCCCTGCGGTGCGCGGAACTGGCCCACATGCGGGTGTCCTCGGTCGACCTGCGCTTGGACCGGATCAAGGTGACGGGCAAGGGCGCCAAGGAGCGCATCGTCACCTTCGGGGATCTGGCCGGGCGGGCGTTGTCGAAGTACGACCGGATGCGCTCGAAGAAGCCGGGGGCGAACCTGGAGTACTTCTGGTTGGACGAGACCGGTACCAAGCCGTTGACGATCTCCGGGATCAAGAGCCTGCTGCGGCGCCTCGGTGAGGCGGTGGGGGTCGAGAAGCTCTACCCGCACATGTTCCGCCACACCTTCTGCCACAACTGGCTGCTGCACGGCGGCTCCGAGACCGGCCTGATGACCCTCTGCGGTGGTCAACCCGCACCATGGTCGAGCACTACGCCCGCATCGCCGCCCAGACCCGTGCCCTGGCCGAGCACAAGCGTCTCGGCATCCGCAACCTCAGCGGCTTCCGCCCCGACCTCATCGCCTCCTGACCCCAGGCCGCGCCGAGAGAAGAACTCTCTCCCGGTCGCGGTGGCCCCAGGCGGGCACCGGTCCAGCGTCGGACCGGTGCCCGCTGCGGATCGCTCCGCCCGTACCGGGCGGCCTAGGCTGTCCGGCATGGTTGATCAGGACCGTGTCGCGCGCAGGGTGAAGCTGGACATGAACGTGGTGGTCGAGGTCGTCGACGCTGAGGCGCTCACTCGAGATGCCATCGCCGACATCTCCGCCACCGAGTTCGGCGGCCGTCCCGGCCGCACCCCAGAGCAGGAACGCGACGAGTACATCGCCGAGGTCACCAGCGACCTCGCCAAGGCCGTGCAGTGGCACATCGACCCTGTGGCAGTCCTCGAACACCCGGGGCCGAGGCCGTCGAATCCAATTGCGGGGCGGTCGAGCTCGACGAGGACGGCTTGCCTCTGGTCAAGGGCCCGGACTTCGACGCCCTGTTCGAGGTCTGCCACTGCGCACAGCAGGGCTGCGGGCGGTGCGAGGACTTCCAGGTCACCCGCGCACCGCCGATGCCCTGCACACCGCGCTCATCTACCAGGCCGACCTGGCCTACGACGACGTCCTCGAACACGGCGACGACCCGGTGGATGACGACTTCTGGAACCTGTTCGACGAGTACCCCCGCATCACCCACCGCCAAGACGCCATCTGGCGCCGCCAAGCCGCCCGCGCCTTCGACGACCTCGCCCAAGACCACTGGCCCCACCCCCACTGCCCCGCCGAGGAGATGGCCCTGCACTTGGCCCTGCGCTGGGCCGAGTCCGCCCTCACCGACGGCATTATCACCCCCTACCAGTCCACCACCGAACCCCACCCTGACGACCACCACTGGGACATGCTCCTGGAAACCCTCGTCCAGGACACCGACATCCTCAACCTCTTCCACGTCGACATCGACGGCATCGAAGACCCCACCTCCGAGCAGAACCAGTACCTCGGCATGGGCGACTACCGACCCGCAGCCTGGTTCACCGCCTTCAACAACACGGACGGCCGCGACCCCCGACGCCCCCGACGTTGATATCGAGAAGACGCGTGCGAACAGCAGGACCACACACCACTCTGCATCGCGCGATGAAGACGCAGCTAGGCAGCGAGCCTCGACATCAAGGTCCAACCAGTTGTCTGGCAACACCCGACAGTTGAATCCATGAACTCGAGACCGGGCCAAAGATGCGGTGAGCTGGGAAACATGGACCCGCTTACACCGGCGCAACGCACCCTGCGATCTCAATCGCCGCGCACACCTCATGGTGAGCTTCCCCCGGTAACCCGAGGTGGTTGTTACCTGGATCGGGTCGGTGATGCCGGGATGGTAGTCGGTTCGGCCTGGGCGGTGTGCCAGGCGGTTTCGTACTCGTCGGAGCTGAGCCAGCCGAGGTCCTTCTGGATGCGTTCGGTGTTGTAGAACCCGTCGATGTAGCCGAACAGGTCGTTCTCGGCCTCGTCGCGGGTGCGCCAGGAGCGGCGGTAGACCAGCTCGATCTTGAGCGTGGAGAAGAAGTTCCCCATCAGGGCGTTGTCGTAGGAGTCGCCGACCGAACCCATCGACGGCAGAATCCCGTTGTCCGCCAACCGTTTAGCGAACCGGAAGGCCGTGTAGGTCGACCCTCGGTCGCTGTGGTGGATCAGCTGCCCGTCGCGAAAAAAGCGGACGCGGTCTTCAGGATCTCGTTGGCGCGTTTCAGTTCCGCGTTCTCCCGCCATAGCCGGCGCAGCACCTCCGACTCGGTGATCGTGGGCCGGTCGCCACGTTCACCGCGGTCGACCTCGTACTGCCGGATCCAGTTCCGCAACGCCTCCGGGTGCACGCCCAACTGCTCGGCCAAGCGCCGGATCACCGGCGTGGGATCCGACTCCCGGTACAACCGGACCGCACAGGACCTCAACTCATCAGGGTACTTCTTCGGTGGTGCCACGGACGACTCCCTTCAGGCCCTATCGGACCATGCCCGTAAAGACTCCGGGCTACCGGGGGAAGCTCAGGATTGCCGAATCACCGATTCACGTACCAGTCCAGTCCCAGTTTCCCTGACCGGACCAGTTGTCAGCAGGCCCGACTGACCAGCTCTGCCAACTCGGCCAGCGCTCCGGCCTTGATCGAGGCGAAGCCGATGACCAGGCCACTCGACCCGCCATCGGCGGCGGCCAGACGACACTCGGAGAGTCCCTGGACCGCGAAGCCCGCCCTCCGCAGAACCGAGAGCACCAGAAGTTCATCTGTCAACAATGGTAGCTCGATGAGCAGGTGCAACCCACTGTTGTCGCCTTTTATCACGATGTCGGGATTTCTGTACGTCAATTCACGGATGAGTTCCTGCCTGCGGGAGTGATAATTCCGTCGCATCTGTCGGACGTGTTTGTCGTACATTCCGCTGCGCAGCAGCCGGGCCAGGGCGAGCTGGTCGATGGTTTGCCCGGCCAGGCTGGTGACCGCCCGCCGCCGCACCAGCCGCTCCTGCAGCCGCGGCGGCCCGACCAGCCAGCCCAGCCGCAGCGCCGGGACCAGCGTCTTGCTCACCGACCCGAGCAACACGGTGACATCGGGGGCGAGCCCCTGCAGGCAACCCACCGGCTCGCGGTCGAACCGGAAGGCGCCGTCGTAGTCGTCCTCGACCAAGACCGAGCCGTGGGCGCGGGCGAGGTCGATCAGCGCGTGCCTGCGCGTGGCGCTGAGCACCACGCCGGTCGGGTACTGGTGCGCCGGGGTGAGCACGATCGCCCCCAACCGCTCAGGTCCGCGGATCCGGCTGATGTCCATGCCCTGGTCGTCCACGGGCACACCCACCACCTCCACTCCCCGCTGGACGAGCAGATCGCGGGTGCCCGGGCTCGCCGGGTCCTCCACCGCGACCACGCCGCACCCGTCGGCCAAGAGCACGTCGGAGAGCAGGGCCAACCCCTCGGCGACGCCGTTGGTGATGAGGATGTTGTCGGCGTCGACCACCACTCCCCTGGTGCGGGCCAGGTGTCCAGCCAGTTCAGTGCGCAGGGTGGCGTGACCGCGGGGGTCCCCGTAGCCCAGGTCGGCCGAACTCGCGGTGGACAACGCGTACCGGTAGGCGGCCAGCCAGCGATTGCGCGGGAAATCACCCAAGTCGGGCAAACCCGGGCGGGCCACCGGCGCGGGCACCGGGGACGGCGGCCCCGGCGACGGCTCCACCACCCGTCCGACCCAGGTCCCGGCGCCCTGTCGCGCGTCGAGGAAGCCCTCGGCCAGCAACTGGTCGTAGGCGGTGACCACGACCCCGCGGGACACACCCAGCGCAGCGGCCATGGCCCGGCTCGGCGGCAACCCGGTGCCCGCGGGCAGCTCCCCCGAGCGGATCAACTCCCGCAGGCCACCTGCGAGTCGGATCCCGAGCCGTCCGCCGCCGGGAAACGGCCAACCCAGGGCGGCGCGCAGGTCCTCGGCGGACCATGGCGCGATTGGTCCTGGAAATCGCCGTGCTGATTGGTCCTTGTTGAGAGCCATTCCCGCACCATACGGTCCGATCATGGTGAGAGGCAGCGTCTGCGCCGCGTCGGCGATGACCATGGTCGGCAACTCGGTGGCGGTGATGGGAGTGCTGCGCGACTTCCCGGTTTTCGCGGGTCAGGCCTTTCGGTTCGCACTGGCGGCGGTCCTGCTGCTGGTGGTCCTGCGGGTGCGGGCGGCGAGCCTGCCGAAGGCACCGGTCACCCCCCGCCACTGGGTCCGCATCGTCGTCCTCTCCGCCCTGGGCATGGTCGGCTTCAACCTCGCGGTCGTGGCGGCCGAGCAGGACACCGATCCGGCCCTGGTCGGCGTGATCGTCGGCTGCGCACCGGTGGTGATCGCCCTGGTGACCCCGCTGATGGCCCGTACCGCTCCCAGTTCCCGGATCGTGCTGGCGGGCATCATCGTCACCGGCGGTGCCGCCCTCGCCCAGGGCCTCGGCTCCAGCAGCAGCACCCAGGGCCTGCTGTTCTCGGCCTGCGCCCTCGCGGGTGAGGTCGCTTTCGCCCTCGCCGCCGCCCCCATCCTCGGCGATCTCGGCGCGTTGCGGGTCTCCACTTACGCTTGCGTCGCGGCGATTCCGCTGTGCCTGGTGGGGGTGTTGGTCACGGGTCAGTTCCGACTTCCGGAACCCGGGCAATTGCTGGCGCTGCTGTGGCTGGGCGTGGTGGTGACCGCGTGCGCCTACGTCCTGTGGTTCACCGCGGTGGGCGACATCGGCCCGGAGCGCGCGGGCTTGTTCACCGGTCTGGTCCCGATCGCCGCGGTCGCGGCCACCGCCCTGCTCGGCACCGGCTCCCCCACCTGGGCACACGTGCTCGGCTCGGCCGTAGTACTCACGGGCCTTCTGGTCGGCCTCACCACGGCGGAACGACGCGCGGTGGACCCCGCCGAAGCGGCGGCGCAGGTCCCCCGGACCTGATGGGAGCCGCCGGGTCTGCCGCGGACTGTCGACCAAGGGAACCACCGGGAGCAAGCGGGTGAGCTTCGCCCATGACCCGAAGCGGTTGACACCCGGCTCCGGTCGATGATGCCGGGATGGCAGTCGGTGCAGCCAGGGCCGCACGTCAGAAGGTCTCGTACCTGCCGGGGCTGAGTGATCGAAACGAACCCGGCCCCGACAGCGGTGCAATGCGCCCGTCACACCGACGACGAATGACGGGTCCACGCAGCGCAACAGGCGGTCGGCTGGAGCAGATGTGGAGCAAGCCCCCGCGAAGAAGACCACCCAAGGGGCGCAGACCGCACTCGGTTGCGATCAACCGCACCACCTGACCACGATGTTCTCCATTTCCGCAGGTCAGCGGCATGTTCCGCCCGTACTGGCAGTGTAAGGGTCAGAGGTTCAAGTCCCCTCAGCTCCACAACTGAACAGCAGTACATTTTCATCCGCTGACCTACGAGAAGACGGTCAGCGGGTGATCTTGTTTTACCGTCCCGAGTGGACAGTGGTGCACCGACATGGAGCAGATCTGAAGCAGCGTGCCCACGGGGCACCAAACAGGGTCACAATCTGCTCCAGCATCGTTAACCTGATCGGGCATTCTTGCGTGCCCCCGATCGTGGAAGCAGGCACAGGCTGCCGAAACACCGAAGCTGCCGCGGGATGCCGGAACACCGTGTTGATCATCCGATTGCGATCCCCCCGACGCCGAAGACCCAGCGCTACCGGGATGCCTCAAGCCACCGCGATCAATTGCGATCCTCGCCGGCCCGGGAGGGCCAGCGCTGCAAGCGCAAGCCCTGCTGAACTGATCTGCCATGGAGTTCCCGGACGGTGACTATACGGGGGCCGGCGCCCTGCGCGTGCCCGAGCGAAGCCAGAGCACCAGGACTGCCGCTGCCACCAGGCAACCGGCCCCGGTCGTGATCAGCACCACCGCGGCCACGTCCGCAGTGGGAGCGGCGGGAGTGCTATCGGCCACCGGACCGGACAGGACCACCCCGATCCCGGCCGCGACGGTGATGGCGGTCTTGGTGACCCCGGATCCCTCACCTGCCCGCTCGGGGCGCACCAGGGCCTGGGTGGCGACCAGTGTCAGGGCATTGGCCACCCCCAACGCGGCTCCGGCGGCGGCACCCAACGCCAGGTAGAGCGGCAACGAACCCGCAAGCGGCAGCGCGGCGACAGCGATGGCCGCTGCCACCAGGCACACCGCCATGGTGACCACCGCCCGTGGGGCGCGCACCGCTCCCGCCACGGGTCCGGCGACAGCCATCAGGACAGCGGGCACCAGGAACGCCAGGCCCGCGGCGGCGACGTCCAACGACCACACCCGCTGCAACGACCAGGGCACGACGAACAGGAACACCACCGTCGCCGCGTTGGCGACCATTCCGGCTCCGGTCAACGCGACGAAAGGACCGTTGCGCAGCAACGACAGCTCCACCAGCGGCGCAGGCGCCCGCCGCTCCCGCCGCACGAAACCCACCCCGAGGAGCACCGCCGAGGCGGCGGCCATCACCCCGGTCGCGGACACCGGACCTCGATCGACGAACAGCGCCACGCCTGCCAGCGCGGCCGTCCCCAGCGCGAGCCCGGGGAGGTCGAAGTCCCCGCCCGCCCGGGGAGCCCTGGACTCCGGTGCCCGCAGCGCGGCCAGGACCGCCACCGCGGCGACCGGGACGTTGAGCCAGAACACCGAACGCCACCCCAGCGCCTCCGTCAGCGCCCCGCCGACGAAGGGACCGATGGCGGTCGCCACACCGCCCAGTCCGATCGCGGCGCCGATCGCCCGTTCGCGCCGCCCGGGTGCGAAGACCGTGGACAGCAGCGCGAGCCCGGCGGGCATGATCAGCGCCCCACCCGCGCCCTGCAGTGCACGCCCCGCGACCAGCACGGGCAGGGCAGGAGCCACCGCGCACACCAGTGATGCCGCCCCGAACAGGCCGAGTCCGACGCCGAGGACGCGCCTGCGACCCACACGGTCGGCAAGCCCACCCGCGCCGAGCATCAACGCGCCCACGGTCAGCAAGTAGACACTGACCACCCACTGCACGTCGTCCGAACTCGTCCCCAGGCCCCGCCCGATCGCCGGGAGAGCCAGGTTCAACGCGAACGAGTCCAACTGTATGCAGAAGATCCCGAGAGCCACCGCAGTCAGTGCCCACCACCGGTGGGGGTGTGCGCTCATCGACTGACCACCTTTCACGCGGGTGGCGGACCAGGACCGCCACAGTTGTCGGCTGGGCAGCAGGGGGAGGGCACGCGAAAGCGCAGGCAAGAGCACCGCGCTGCGTATGAGATGCCGAAGCAGGGAAGAACCCCAGAGAGGCCCACGGTAGCACCTGTGGGTGAGGACGCCAACCGGTGCCCTCACCCACAGGGTGGATCAGTACAGGCCGGTGGTGTCCTTGCGGTAGGTGTTGCCGAGGATGCGGTCCAGGAATTCGTCGAAACGGCCTGCCAGAACCAGCCCCCTGCCCGGTTCGTACCGGAACATGCCGGGGCTCACCTCGCCATCCAGGCTGCTGTCGACGAACAGCGCATAGGAGAAGCGGTCCGGCCCGCCGCGGGAGTTCTGTTCGCCCACTCGATGAGCCACCGCCGAGACCGGCGTCGCGGACTGTGCTGTCAGGATCTCCATGGCGCAGCCGAAGTTCACGATGAACGCCCCCGGCGTGGGGTTGATCGGGTGCCACTCGCCGTCGCGCAGCACCTCCAGTCCCGGTTCGGTCGAGCGCAGGACGGTGACCCAGCCCGAGTCCTTGTGCACATTCAGGCCACGGGCGCGCACCTGTGGACGGAAGTGGTTGAACGTCAGTGTGTAGGTTCCCCGGCCGCTGAGGCACCCGCCGGTCGCTGTGTCCCACTGCGATTCCGGCAGGTCGAGCCGCGCCAGCACGGACCGCAGCACCACCAGGGCGAAGTCCCGCATCCGCGCTGCCTGGTCAGCGACCTCGGGCGGGTAGACGTCCTTCCAGTGCGCACTGGAAAGGAAGAACTGCTCGGTCTGGTCCTCATCTCGGCCGAAGTAACCTTGGTGCTTGCCCAGGCCCTGTTCGTCCCAGCCCCGGAACCCGCGGTAGGGGTCGCCACTGTCCGCGGGGAGGTAGAAGCTGCGGGCGAACCGATCGCCACCGGTGAGGTCGGTGTCCGGTGGTTGGTCGACGAAAAAGAAGCCATCGCGCAGAGCGCGGTCCAGCCCGTCTGGTTCGCGGAACTGCAGTCGCCCGTCGCGTACCTGGGCCCGCTGCCAATCCCAGCCGTTCCTGTGGTGCATCGCCATCTCCCTCCTGCTCTCAGATCCGGTCGTGGAACTGGTACCCCATTCGCGCCGCCTTGGCGACGGAGAAGTCGCGGAAGGACTGGTAGTCGACCAACTCCCCGTCGGAGGTGTACTGGCGCAGGACCATGTCGTAGCTGGGACCCATGTAGATGGTGAAGGAGGAACGGTCCGGCTGGCCGGGTCCCGCTGCCGCAACACGGTGCAGCACCGCTGTTCCGGGGTGGGTAGGTGTCGGGTCAGCACGTCGAAGGCGTCCCCGAGGTTGACGACGAAGTGCCGTTCGGGGAGTTCGATCGGTGTCCACCTGCCGTTGTCCAGTACTTCGAAGCCGGGTTGGTCGGCGTGGAAGAGGGTGATGTACCCGCTGTCGGTGTGCTCGACGATGCCCACCCGCCGGTCGAGATCACCCCGGTAGTGGTTGACTGTGGTGTAGCACAGGTCACCATGGTGCCCACCCAGCGCTTCGTCGGCGTCTCCCGCAGGTACCCCGGCGGCGGAGAGCAGGGCGTGCAAGGCGGTCCCGGTGATTTCCTCCATCCGCTCAAGCAGGGAGGTCACCTCTTCGGGGAAGTACCGCTGCCACAGGTGCGCCTCGATCTGCAGCTGCTCCACCTGATCGGGCCGATCCTCATAGCCCAGCTTCGGAACGGGGACGTGCCCCAAGCTCGGAATGACCCTCAACCGCCACCCTGCGAGATACGGCGCCCGAGTCTTCTCCTCAAGCCCACGCAGCGCGAGATCCATGTTCGCATCGCCATACTCCCGCAAGGGCATCACCCGGGAGGAAGCTGCGCCTGGCGCAGCTCGACAGGATGCTGTCGGGCTTCTGTTCGCCCGCCTTGGCCAGCTCGAGGGTTCGTTCCCGCCACCTGTTGAGCTTCTGGCGGATGGCGGAGAGGCGTTGTTCGTAGGCCATGGCCTTGCGGACGACGGAGATGACCTTCCCCGCGGACTTGACCAGCTTCAGCAGCTTGCCCCACGGGATCAGGCCCGTGCAGGCCCACAGGTCGAGCTTGGTGAAGCAGTCCTTCGACGCCCACCGCCGACTACGTGCGCCTCCAGGTCACTTCATCCCCCTCGGGCAAGGGCAGGCCGAAAAATCGGAAAACGGCCGTTCGCTGCTCCTCCACAGAAGTGACCTGCGACGGTTCGGCAGCATCGAAGATGTCGACGACCTCCACGTCCCCGGGGAGCCCCGTGAGGACCGAGGCCGAACGACCGTTGTCCATCTGCTGCTGCAACCCTGATGGGAGCACGTCCGACCGCGCTCCCTGACAGCAGAGCAGCAATTCTTCCTTCTCAAGAGCAATTCGAGCGCTGATGAGGCACGCGAACAGGTTGGGATCGGAGAAGGACCGCCAATCTCCGCTCGGCAACCTCATCCTCAACCCCACCTCCTCGCCGCCGAAGACCTCGAACGAAATCGGAACTGTCGAGGAGTCAGATCGCACGGCCAGTAGGTGGACAGTGTTCATGGGCTTACTTCCGGTACTTCGGGTTGGGGAGCCAGTCCCTTGTGGTCTCGAGCAGGCAACCGCGGATGTGACAGGAGTCGACGACGTGGGAATGACCATCTCTGCCTCATGCGAGTACCTGTTCCCGGATCGCAGGTGAGGCCACGGCGAGGATGGCAGACGCCAAGTCGTGGTCGCCGTCCGGAGCTTGGGCGAGCACCCAGCGCAGGAGGGGAATGGCGTGGGGGGAGCGCAACAGCGCCTCGGCTGCCGCCATCCCCTGCCGACGGGTGTCCTTCCAGGTGCTCAGCGCTTCGTCCGGGTCCTCGACGGATTCCACCAGGGTGATGTCTGCTGGACGAGCTGTCACGCGCAGGCGTGTGGGAGCCGGCCGGACCGACGTGTACCCGAGAACGACCCCCTGAGGCGTGAGCCCACCTCCGGCCACGGTTGTTCCCGCTGCGCCCAGTCCCGGATGCGGTCGCTGTCGACGTATCCCGGCAGGCCCAGGGGACCGGTCACGACCAAGCCGTAGTGGAGGTGCCGGGTCACGGTGACCTCGACCACGTCGTACCTGACCGGAGGGTTGCTCATCGTCTTCCGAAATCATGTGCGGAGCGAGGAAACTCGTTGAGTTCCCCGAAGAGCCTACGAGGGATGATGAATTCGTGCCCCTCGATGTCGGGGTCGCCCACGATTCCGTTTTTGTCGAGCCATTGTTTGAGCATCCCGATATTCATCCCTTGGCCGTGGGTGTCACCGTGATTCTTGATGAAGTCCTCCACGCGGGCCTTGTCACCGAAGTGCGCTGAACCGTCGAACTGACCGTCATCGGTGTAGGGGAAATTCTCCGGTTTGAACCCGTTCTCGAGTTCATCGGCGCCCACCTCCTTCGGCGATACACGGTACAGGTCCTGCGTGGCGTCGTCCGTGCCGCAGTTGTGGACGAGCAGGGGGGATGCGCCTGCCAGCACCTTGATCGCGAATGATCACCCCCCAGGCAAATGATCATTTTCGCTTCAATATGTCGCTGCCGTCTTCGAACATCCCACCCTACGGCGTGTCGGTTGATCTCGGACGTGAAGCGATGCGGAGGAAGGGCACTTTCTCCGCACCGACTTGTCGGGTTTCAAACCCTCCAGTCCCAATCGGGTTCCGCGACGAACCTGGCCAGCACCTCGTCGAAACCGACCAACTCCCCGAAGTTGGTGTCCAGCAGACCCGTCAACCCCGGAAGAACGGCCTTCAGAAGCTTCCGGACACATGGGACACCCGAGTACTCCAGGGAGACCGGGTCGAACTCGCCGAGGCGTCCAGCGATCTCCGCCAACTCGTCCTGTTCGAACTCCTCGATCACATTCGCGGAGAGATCGACCCCGTACCAGCACTCCCCGATCGTCAGACGGTCGAACAGCGGACTGGTCTCATATGCCCCAGCATCGCGCAGACGCGACACCAACTCCCGCGTTCCGTCTTTCGCGGACAACAGAATGATGGTCGGTCGCACACGAACTCCTCTCAACACAACGCTCACGGACGCAAGACCTGGAGAGGTGGACGCATCACCGAACATTCACCACCCGAGCCGAGGCCCGACATGAGATCATCAAATATATCAAAGGCTTCTACAACCGACAACGCTTGCATTCCAGTCTGGACTACCGCCCACCTTCGGAAGTGCTCGACGAATGGTTTGCAATCAAGAAGTGGCTTGATATTCTGCATTTGGTCGACGTCCGGATTTCTCGGAGCACATCAAAGAGCTCCCTGTCAGGGTTGCCGGTCTTGTGGGCGTGTGGCGTTCCTGGTCGGTGTTCAGGCGTAGGCATCCCATCGGCGTGTGGTGAGGTTCCAGGTTGCCTGGATGTGAAGCCGGTTGAGGTCGGGCAGGCCGGGTCCGATCATCCAGCCGAGGCGTTCGGGCATACGCGGTGGCGAGTTGACCGGGATCGAGGTCTGCTGCAACTGCCAGAACCTGTTCCCGATGAGCCAGTTCGACCCGGACGTGAAGTACCAGGCACGTGGGGCATGGGATCCTCGGACCAACACGTGGACGTCGATCCGGAGGCAGTGACGTGGCGACCGATGTGAACGGGCTGGTTGGCCTCGAAATCCGCAAGCAGCCGTGGGCGCAGTTGCCGGTCATGGCCGGGAATGACCCCGAGCAGGTGCCCGTCTCGCTCGTCGGGCTGCTCTCGGCCGTGACGGAGGATGAGGCCGAGCGGTTCCACTGGCAGCTCGAGGGCGTCGTGGTGTTGTCCGGGGGTCTGTATGAAGCGGCGCCCGCAGCGGTCCCGGTGTTGCTCGCCGGGTTGGTCGGGAACCCGGACCGGTGCGCCAGAAAATGGGTCAACGAGCTGCTGTTCCAGATCGTTGCCGCCGAGTCGAACCCGGAGGCGGAGGACCGGGGACACCCGGACTTGGGTGACAGGGCTCGTGCCGCGGCGTCGGAGGGGCGGTGGTTCCTGCACCACGGACTGCGCAGGCACTGGAAGCGCGCAGCACACCTCATCTTGAGCCGCTTGGAGCCGAACCGCGTCGAAGCGGACGAGGAGAGCATCCGATTCGGGATCGACGTGGAGCTGGCCGAGCAGGAGTCGGTGTTGGGGCAGGAACTCACGCGCGGGCTGCGCGCGCTCCTGCGAGCCGAGACCGAGAACGATGCAGGCCAGGCGCACCGGTGGCTGGAGGAACGGCTCACCGGAGCACGCACGGGGGCGGCGGTGCGGGTCCTGTTCGCGGGTCTGGTCAGCGACATGGCGCCGGAAGCCCGCCCGTACGTATTCGACCTGCTGCACCAACTCGTCGCCAGCCCGGAACCCGGAGCGCGGGCCGCGTTCCGAGAGGGGCGGTGGCTCCTGCTGAGCCACCTCCGCACCCCGGAGGCCGAAGAAGCCCGGCTCATCCTGAGCACCCTCGACCCGCAGGGACTGGCCGCCTATGACAGCTCCACCGGTTGACTGGTCCCGAAGGACCAGCGCTGCCTGCCCAGCCTTGGCGGTCCAGCGCTCCGCCCGCTGGTGGTTGCGATCCTCGCTGCCCGAGGGCCAGCGCTGCAGGCGGGGGCTTTGACCCCGGAGTTGGGCACGGGGTTATGCGGCGTGGGTCAGCGTAGCCGTTGTGGGCGGCGGGGTGTTTTCGTAGTCGGTCGGGGACATGTGTCCGAGGTGGGAGTGGCGTCGTCGGGTGTTGTAGCGGTGTGCCCAGCCGAAGACGGCCAGTCGTGCTTGCGTTGCGGTGGGCCAGGTGTGCGCGCCTTGGAGGGTTTCGCGTTTCAGGGAGGCGTTGAGGCTTTCCGCGGCGGCGTTGTCGGCTGAGCTGCCGATGGCGCCCAGGGATTGGGTGACCCCGGCCGCCGGCAGGCGTGGGCGAAGAGCAGGTCAGGGGCCTTGGCGGCAGTGGGGTCGGCGGTGGTGGTGCGGTGTCTGCGGCGCGGGCCGTCCGCTCGGGTATGGTGGATTTCCAGTGGTGGTAGCTGGACCGGGCGAGCCCGATGACCTCACACAACCGCTTCACGCCGCGGCGGCGCTGATGGTCTGCGACGGACTGGAAGCTGTTCACCAGCGCGTCTCCCCGGCGAAATACTTCGCCGCCTTCCGCAGGATGTCCCGTTCCTCCTCCAGTTCGCGGACCCACGCGGTGGAAGCCGGTGGTGGGGCGAGGGCAGCACGAACCGGTTGATGGGGTCCCCTCCCGGGTCGGCGTCCGCGGTGCCGCTCATGCCGGGCGATCACCACTGGGGGTGGTACCGGCGGCCGCTTCACGCCCCTGCGGCGACCGGGCCCCGGTGTCCCACCCGGATCGGGCTCGCCTGCGCGCTCACGTGCAGCTCGGGCGCCGGTTCGCACTGGGCGAGCACAAGCAGCCGCAGCGCGTCGCCCACGCTCAGGGCGGAACCGAGGCTGGTGGCTCGGCTCGACGCGGTGACGCCGATGGTCGCCCCGGTGGCGAGCAGGCTGGTCTTGGCGCCCAACGCCGCCGCGGCCACCCCGACGTCCAACTCCAGTGGTGCCGGGGCGGTGGCCTCCAGCTCCAGGCGCAGCAGTGGGCCCGATTCCGACAGCACCGACCAGCGGGCGGGCTTGTCCAGCAGCCGGACGGGGTCAGTGCTGCGCAGTAGCGAGAGCAGCTCGGGTCCGCCTCGCGCGGCGCGGAGCTGGTGGTCGGGGACGATGAAGACGAACAGCGGCCACACGGCGACCGCGGGCGGTGTGCTGCCCGCGCTGGGAGACAGCATGACGGCCTCCGTGGCGAACACTGCGGGAGTGTGTGCACCGGTCTTGGCCTTGAGCATGTCCACCAGGGTGGTCGTGCCACGTTGAGGCCCCCCGGTCGGCGGCATTGCGATCGGATGACGCGTCCGAGCCCGCTGAGCCGGTGCGGGCCGCGGCGGGCAGACCGGGGTCGACCTGGGTCGCGGTGGCTCCGTCACGCGACAGCGTCAGCCACCACCACAGCGGCGCGGCGCTCTCGGTGAAGCGGATGTGCACGACCATGGGCAGCGGGGTGATCCCCGGCAGGCCCGCCGCGAGATCCGATCGGCCCGCCCGGCCCTCGGCCAGGTCCCGCAGGATGAGCAGGGTCCAGGAATCGTTGAGCACCTCCGCCGCGGCGGCCACGGGGCAGTGCTGTCGGTAGCGGGTCACCGTTCTCCCCGCCGGTCGCGAAGTGCCCTTCTGCGCGGCCCGCGGGCGGCGTGGCATGACCGCTGCCCGACGATCGCGTTGGGACCGGGTGTCGGTCCCGGTGGCGCGGCGGTACGACCGGATGACGTTGTTTGCCACCGGGTTGCGGTGTCCGGAGGGTCCTGTGTCACCTGGTCACGCCGCCGTCCGACGCTCCTACCGTCGACACCGGGTGCCGGGACGCGGCACCACGGCGAAAGGACGGACCGGTGCTGGAACTCTCCGACACAGCGCGCACGGCGATCACGACCCTGACCGGCGGCCGTGGAGGCGGGCTGCGGATCGCCCTCGCGGACGCGGGTGCGCAGCGGCGCTTCCGGCTGTCGCTCGAACCCGCCCCCGCACCCGGGGAGGACGTCGTGACCGCGGACGACGGCGCCGAGGTCTACCTCGAACGCGGCGCGGCGGACTACGCGGCCGACAAGGTCCTCACCGCCCGGCAGGACTCCGGCGGCGAGTTCCGGTTCGCCCTGCACCCTCAGGCCTGAGGGTCCGCCGCACCGTCCGCGACCACCCCGTCGCCCTCCCCGTGGTCTCGGGGCAGGCGCACGACGAACCGGGCCCCGCCGCCGGGTGCGGTCACGCACTCGACGGTGCCGCCGTTGGCGCGGACCGCCTCGGCGACCAGTGCCAGGCCCAGCCCGTTGCCGGACGTGGAACCGCGGGCCGCCGGGCCGGTGGCGAACCGCTCGAAGATCCGCTCCCGCTCGCCCTCGGGCACCCCGGGCCCCGCGTCGTCCACCGCCACGACCACCGAGTCCGCCGAGGTGCGCAGTTCGACCCCGGTGACCCCGCCGCCGTGCTGTTCGGCGTTGTCGACGAGGTTGGTGAACGCGCGGATCAGCGCCAGCTTGTGCCCGCGCACCCAGCCGTCACCGTCGGCGTCGAGAACGGGTGCCGTGCGTTCGCCGAGGACGTGGGCGAGCAGGTCGCGGGTGGACACCGGTGCCTCGTCGTCGTGGTGCAGCCCCGCCTCGGTGCGGGCGAGGGTGAGCAGGTCCTCCACCATGCCGCGCAGGTGGGCCAGTTCGCTCTCCACCAGCCGCAGCGCGGCGCGGGGGCGCACGGGCATCTCCTCGGCGTGCTTGGCGAGCAACCCGACGCTGGTGACCAGGGTGGTGAGCGGGGTGCGCAGTTCGTGGGTGACGTCCCCGACGAACCGCCGCTCCCGTTCGATGCGGCGTTGCAGCGAGTCGACCATGGTGTTGAACGAGGACAGGATCGGGCGCAGGTCGCGGTCGCCCTGCTCGGGGAGCCTGCTGTCGAGGTTGCCACCCGCGATGCTCGCCGCGGTGCCCGCCAGCGAGCGCAGCGGCCGCAGCACCCGCCCGCTCGCCCACAGACCCAGCAGCGCGCCGCCCAGGGTGGCCGCCAGTCCGCTGATGACCAGGACGGTGCGCAGCACGCGGAGCGTGTCCTGCAACTCCACGATCGGGGCGAACTCGTAGAGGGTGCCGCCGTCGAGCGGCACCGCGGTGACCAGGTAGGGCTGGTTCCGGATCGTCGTGGGCCGGGTCGGGGCACCGTCCCGCGGCGACTCGGCGACGTGCTCGGACGGTGCCCGCGCGGGCACCGCGGGGTCGCTGCTGGTCCACCCGCCGCGCCAGTCCAGCAGCAGGATCGTGTCCGCGGGCGGGTCCACGGCGGACAGCGCCGCGGCGGGGGTCATCCCGGGGACGGCGAGCCTGCTGGCGACGAAGCCCGCGTCGGCGGCGGCCAGCCGCTGGGCCGACCGCTCCCGCTGCCCCAGCAGGTACCCGCGGGAGATGGTGAACACCGACACGGTCAGCACCAGCGACACGATGGCCGCACCCGCCGTGAAGGACAGCATCACCCGACCGCGCAGGCCGGGTGCCCGGCTGCCGCGTCCGACCCGCGTGTCAGGCGACATCGAGCCGGTAGCCCAGGCCCCGGACGGTGATGACGACGTCGGGTGCGGACGGGTCCCGCTCGATCTTGGTGCGCAACCGCCGCACGTGGACGTCGACGATGCGCTCGTCGCCGAAGTAGCCCCGGTCCCAGACCCGGTCCAGCAGCGCGGTCCGGCTCAGCACCCGCCCGGGGTTCTCGGCCAGCTCGCACAGCAGCCGGAACTCGGTGAGGGTCAGGTGGATCTCCTCGTCGCCGCGCCGCACGGTGCCCGCCCCCGCCGAGAGCACCAAGGGGTGCTCACCGGATTGCAGCACCTGCTCCTGCGGTGCGGTGTCAGCGGGCGCGGCCACGGTGGCGCGGCGGCGCAGGGCCCGCAGCCGGGCGGTGATCTCCTTGATCTCGAACGGCTTGGTGACGTAGTCGTCCGCGCCCGCCTCCAGCGCGGCCACCACGTCGTGGGTGTCGACCTTGGCGCTGACCACGATGATCGGCACGTTGCTGTGCAGCCGCACGGTGCGGATGCAGGTGAAGCCGTCCATCCCGCCGAGCATCAGGTCGACTATCATCAGGTCCGGTTCACCGTGCCGCGACAGCGCCTCCACCGCGGCCTCACCGCTGGCGGCCTCGTCCACCGCGTAGCCCTCGTCCTCCAGGGCCAGCCGCAGCGAGGTCCTGACCCGGTCGTCGTCCTCGACGATCAACATTCGCGTGCCCACCCGCCCCATGCTGCCCCACGGGGAATCCGACCGTCCGTGCCGGGGGGAGGTCGTCACCCAACCGCAAAGAGCCCGCCGCCCCCGTCTCAACAGACAGGCGGCACGCTGGTGGCCATGGCTACCCCCAAGGCCCCGGTGTCGAGGCGTCCACCGGGGCGCCGCCGGGCGGCGGCGCCCGTGGTGGACGGCGCCACGGTCGTCGTCGGCTGCTGGCTCCTCGTCTTCGCCACCGTGGCCGATTACGGGGTCCGGCGCGGGCTGGACGCCGCGGCGGGTGACGCCGTCGCGGGCGCCGCCCTGCTCGCGCTGGGGGCCGCAGGCGGTGCGGGGTGGGTGGCCAGGTCCACCTGCGACGCCGCGCGGGCGCTGGTGGGGCTGTGGCTGCTGCTCGCGCCGCTGCTGCTCGACTTCGGGTTCGGGGCGGAGTCGACCCTCGCCACCTGCCTCGACGTCGCCCTCGGGGCGGTCGTGGCCGTGAGCGGCGTGGGCGGGCGGCTGCGGAGCGGGTGAGCCGCGCGCGAGCGGGGGCCGCCGCAGCAGCAGCGCGACGATCAGGGACGCGTCGGGGATGGTGATCGCGACCGTCGGCCGGGAGTGGTGGTCAGTGCCCCGCACGTGGAAACGACGGTGGCCGCCGGGGGTGGGTCGACGACCGGTGTCAGGTCGCGTCGCGGTCGGGGGCCGACCGGCTCGATCGGGTGGGCCGGTTCGCCCAGCAGTCGACGACGACCAGCACGACGGCCGCGCAGCCCAGGACCACGGCCCCGCGCGGCGCGGACATCTCCGCGGCGAGCACCGCTCCCGCCACGAGCGGGATGACGGCGAACAGGCTCCACGGGTCCGGTGCACCGAACGGTGCTGTGCTGCCGGTGTGGCGGCTGTCGGTGTGGCGGGGCACGGGTCCTCCTGTCGGTCGCGGCGATCACAGGATCGCCCACCCGGCGGGTCGTCTCCGTCGAAGTCGCACGACGGACAAGGAATCGCAAAGTCGTCGCAGGTCGGTCCCGGGTGCGTGGACCCGCTGTCACGCCGGTGGTGCCGTCCCCTGCCACCGCCGGGCCACCACCGCCAAGTGCGCGGTGTGCAGGCGCGGGACGCGGCCCGACGCCCGCTGCCGCATCCGGGCGAACGCGTTGTCGGCCGCCGCCACGACGTCCACCGGACCGCCCCGGGCCTGCGCCGCCGGGCGGTGGGATGCTCGCCCGCCGCGCCTGACGATGGCCAGACGGGTTCTTTGCGATCGGATGTCGATCCGCGGGTCCGCCGGTGAACCCACGCACGTGCCTCACGCGGTGTGCGCGGAGGGCCTCGCGTGGTGTGACGACCCGGTGGCCGTCGAGCGGTTACCCCGGACTCGGACGTCGTCATGGGATCGCAAAGAGACAGTCAGACGATCCTCATGTCGAAAGTGGAGAATCCGCGTGGTCGCGGACCGCGGCGCGCTCCGCGTCGGGTGGTCGGTGCGCCCTGTGACGCGTGCGATCCAAGCGCTGCGCGCAGAGGTGGAGCAGGCCGCTCCACCGCCGCTGTGGATGGTCCGGGCTGCTCCGCGCGGGCAGGCGGTCCGCGACTCCGGTGCGTCACCCGGACGCCCGATCGAGGCCCCACGGGAGGAGCCACAGTGCCGGACAGCACACCAGGCCAGTCACCACACCCGGAAGTCGAGGTGCCCGGGAAGGGTGTGCACGGGAGGGTGTTCTGGCCCGCCGCGGGCACCGTCCTCGCTTTCGTCGTGGTGACCGTCGCTTCGCCCGCGGCGGTCGAGTCCGCGGTGAGCGGCGTCTCCTCGTGGATCGTCGGCACCTTCGGCTGGTACTACACGCTCCTGGTCAGCGCGTTCGTGGTGTTCGCCGTGTGGCTGGGGGTCGGGCGCTTCGGCGGCATCCGGCTCGGTGACGACGGCGACGAGCCGGAGTTCAGCCGGTGGTCCTGGTTCGCCATGCTGTTCGCCGCGGGCATGGGCATCGGCCTGGTGTTCTGGGGTGTCGCCGAGCCGCTCAACCACTTCGCGGGCATCCCCAACCGGGCCTCGGGCATCGCCGCGGCCGACGAGGCGGGCGCGCAGAGCGCCCTGGTGCAGACTTTCCTGCACTGGGGGCTGCACCCGTGGGCGATCTACGTGGTCGTCGGGCTGGCCATCGCCTACGCGGTGCACCGCAAGAAGCGGCCGGTGTCGATCCGCTGGGCCCTCGAACCGCTGCTCGGCCGCCGGGTCAACGGCTGGATCGGTGACGCGGTCGACGTGGTCGCGGTCGTCGGGACGCTGTTCGGCGTGGCGACCTCGCTCGGGCTGGGCGTGGCGCAGATCGCGGCCGGGCTGGACTTCATCGGCGTCGTGCGCGACCCGGGGAACCTGACCAAGGTCGTGCTCATCGGGGCGATCACGCTGATCGCCATCACCTCGGTGGTGACCGGGGTGAAGCGGGGCATCAAGTGGCTGTCGAACGCCAACATGGGCCTCGCCGCGGCGCTGCTGGTCTTCGTCCTGGTCACCGGGCCGACCCTGTTCATCCTGCGCGAGTTCATCCAGTCCTGCGGGCTGTACGTGCAGAACTTCGTGCGCATGAGCTTCAACACCACGGCCTACCAGGGGGCCGAGGGACAGGCGTGGCAGGGCTACTGGACGGCGTTCTACTGGGGCTGGTGGATGTCCTGGGCGCCGTTCGTCGGTGTCTTCATCGCCCGGATCTCCCGGGGCCGCACCGTGCGGGAGTTCGTCGCGGGTGTGCTGCTCGTCCCCACGCTGCTGAGCTTCTTCTGGTTCTCGGTGTTCGGCGGCGCGGGCCTGTTCAAGCAGTTGTTCGGCGGCGGCGACCTGGTGGGCACGGACGCGACCGGCGCATCCACTGTGGACACGAATGGCGCCCTGTTCGGCCTGCTGGGGTCCCTGCCCGGCGGTGCGGTCGTGGTCGGCTTCGCCATCGTCCTGGTGGTGCTGTTCTTCGTCACCTCGTCGGACTCCGGTTCCCTCGTGGTGGACATGCTCGCCTCGGGCGGCAACGTCGAGCCGCCCACCTGGAGCCGGGTCTTCTGGGGTGTCACCGAGGGGGTCGTGGCCATCGCCCTGCTGTTCGCGGGTGGGTTGGGCGCCCTGCAGGGTGTGTCGATCGCCATCGCGCTGCCGTTCAGCGTCGTGATGATCGCGATGTGCGTGGCGATCCACCGGCAGTTCACCCGCGAGCACGCGTCCGCGGTCCGCGCCGAGCACAGGTTCCAGCGCACCGAGCCTGCCCGGACGCCCGTCGCGGAGGGGAACCCCGAGGCGACCGGCGACCAGCCGGTCACACCCCGGCCGTGAGCGCGGAGTGCGGGCCGGGAGCGGCGGACCGGCCCGCACTCCCCCGGTGCCGTGGAACCGGCACCGCACGCCCGGACCACCTGCGAAGGAGGGAGTGCTCCGCGGTCAGCCGGGTTCAGGTTGTGCGTTGCCGTTGCGCGGTGCCATCTTGGTGCCCCGCCGAGGCAGTCGTGGGATGCCCGCAGTTCCTGCTCTGCGGATGCCCGCAACCGATCTCCCTCCAGCATGAGCACCGGATTCGGAGCAGCGAGGCGGTCGAGTTCAGTCGATCGCGCTGCGGCGTTCGAGGAAGACGGTGTCGTGCCAGGTGCCGTTGAGTCGGGCGATGCGTTCGCGGACGCCGATGGTGCGGTAACCGGCGCTGTGGTGCAGGGCGACGCTGGTGCGGTTCTCGGTGAAGATCGAGGTTTGCAGCGTCCACAGGCCCGCCGCGTCCGCCTCGGTGACCTGCTTGTGGATCAGCGCCTTGCCGACGCCGCGTCCGCGCATCCCGTCGGCGACGTAGACCGAGGTCTCGGCGACGCCGGAGTAGCAGGGGCGCGGTGAGGTCGGGGTGGCGGCGGCCCAGCCCGCGACCGCTCCACCGACCTCGGCGACCCACCGGTGCCCGGGCAGCCACTTCGCGTCGAGGGAGGCGCGGCTGGGCACCGCGGTCTCGAAGGTGGCCAGGCCGGTGGCGATGCCCTGGGCGTAGATGCGGCGGACGTCGTCCCAGTCGGTCTCGGCCAGCGGGCGCACGGTGACGTCGGCGGGCACGTCTGCCGGGCAGCAGGGGCGCGGGGCGAGCAGGCCCATGACCGCGTCGGCGGCGTGGGGCAGGCCGGTGCAGCAGGCTTCGTTGACCGTGACGACGGTGGCGGTGCCCTGCTTGCGCAGCAGCACGAAGCCCACGTCGGCCAACCTGCGGACGTGGTGGGAGCACGTCGACTGGCTGGTGCCGAGGACCTCGGTGAGCGCGCCGATGGTCAGGCCGCGCGGGGCGGTGGCGACGGCGTGCAGGATCTTGACCCGCATCGGTTCGGCCAGGCAGGCGAACCACTCCGAGTACGTGCCCGCCTCGGCGTCGGGGAGCGGGGCGGCCTTCGGGGCGACGGCGGTCATGGGTCCAGTATCGAACAGGATCGATGGTTGCGTCAATCGATGCCCGTCGATATGGTCCCCACGGCCAAGCTGTATCGAGATGGATCGATGAAAGGAACCGCAATGAGCGAGCTGCCCGTGGTCGTGGTGGGTGCCGGGCCGGTGGGTCTGGCCGCGGCGGCGCACCTGGTGGAACGCGGGCTGGAGCCGCTGGTGCTGGAGCGCGGCCCGATCGCGGGCGCGTCGGTGGCCGAGTGGAACCACGTGCGCCTGTTCTCCGCGTGGTCGGAGCTGGTCGACCCGGCGGCGGGCAGGCTGCTGGACCGGGGCGGGTGGGAACGGCCCGAACCGGCGGCGTACCCGACGGGGCGGGAGTGGGCGCAGCGGTACCTGCGGCCCTTGGCGGTCGCGCTCGGGGAGCGGGTGCGCTTCGGCGCCGAGGTGGTCGGGGTGTCGCGCCGCGACCGGGACCGAGTGGTCGACAGCGGGCGCGAGGGGGCGCCGTTCGTGGTGCGCCTTCGGGTCGGTGACACCGAGGAACGGGTGCAGGCCAAGGCGGTCGTGGACGCGTCGGGCACCTGGTCGACACCGAACCCGCTGGGCGGTGACGGGTTGCCCGCGATCGGTGAGACCGGTGCGGCGGACCGCATCGCCTACCGCGTCCCGGACCTCGCCGACGACAGCGTGCGGGACCGCTACGCGGGCAGGCACGTCGTGGTGGCGGGCAGTGGTCACTCCGCGCTGACGGCGCTGGTCGCGTTCAGCGGACTGGCCGAGGACTTCCCGGGCACGAGGATCAGTTGGGTGCTGCGCCGCGGCGGGGTGGGCGACACCTTCGGCGGCGGTGAGGCCGATGAGCTGCCCGCCCGCGGCGCGCTGGGCCTGCGCGCCAAGGCGGCGGTGGAGGCGGGGCTGGTCACGGTGGTGACCGGGTTCCGCACCGACGCGGTCGAGCGGGGCGACGACGGGCGACTGGCGTTGGTGTCCTCGGCGGGGCAACGGATCGAGGGCATCGACGAGGTGGTGACGCTGTGCGGGTTCCGCCCCGAGCTGGGGTGGCTGTCGGAGGTGCGCTTGGGGTTGGACGCCACGTTGCAGGCCCCGGTGGAGCTGGCGCCGTTGATCGATCCGAACGTGCACTCCTGCGGCACGGTCTACCCGCACGGGGCCAAGGAACTGGCCCACCCGGAGGAAAACTTCTTCCTGGCGGGGATGAAGAGCTACGGCCGGGCGCCGACGTTCCTGGCGATGACCGGCTACGAGCAGGTCCGCAGCATCGCCGCCGCGCTGGCGGGCGACCACGAGGCCGCCGCCCGGGTCGAGTTGGTGCTGGCCGAGACCGGGGTGTGCGGGGGCTCGGGTCTGTTCGACGACGCGGACTCGGCGGAGGCGGGGTGCTGCGGCGCGTCCGAGCCGGAGTTGATGACCTTGTCCGCGCCGTCGGCGAACCGCTGAGCGTCGAGGTCGTGGCGGGGTCCGGAGCGTGGGGGCGCTCCGGACCCCGCCGCGTGTCGGTGGTGCTGTGCCTGACGCCCCGCACCTGCGGCGGTCGCGCTGGGGCCGGGCGGCGCCGGGCAGGTGGTCGGCAGGCTCGGGTACGGGCGGCTGTCGCGGGCGAGCGGGGTGCGGGTGCGGACCGCCGTGGTGCTGCCTGCCGCCACCGCCTCCACCGTCGCGCTCGGGTTGTCGACCTGGGCTGTCGCGCTGGTGGTCGCCGCTGTCGTGGCGGGTGCGGCGCGCGGGGTGTTCACCCTCGTGCAGGCCACCGCGGTCACCGACCGGTGGGGTGCGGCGCACTACGGTCACCTCAACGGGCTGTTGTCGGCCGCGACCACCATCAGCATGGCCCTGGCCCCGTGGGCGGGGGCCGCTGTGGCGGGGGTGGTGGGCGGCTACCCCACGACCGTCCTCCTGCTCGCCGCGCTCACCGTCGTCGGTGCCGCGGTCACGTTCGCCGCTGATCCGGAACGGCCCCGCCGTGGTGTGGTTCCCCGCCGAGCAGGTCGCTGATGTCGGCGGCGGCGTCGCGGGCTGTTCTGCCGACGCCGATGAGGGTGGCGGAGGCCGGGCCGGTCCAGTCGCCGTAGCCGAGCAGGTGCAGGCGCGGTTCGCCGCGGGCTCGGGTGCCGTCGGTGGGGACCGTGCCGTCGGCGGCGCGCAGGCGCAGGGGTGCGAGGTGGGTGAGGGCGGGGCGGAAGCCGGTGCACCAGATGACCGTGTCGGCGTGGGCGCGGTGCCCGTCGGCCCAGACGGGGCCGTCGGGGTCGAGTCGGGTGAACATGGGGTGCGGGGTGAGGTGCCCCTGGTCGCGGGCGGCGCGGACCGGGGGGACGGCGACGATGTCGCCGAGGCCGCCGACACCGGCGGTGTCCTCCTCGCCTCGGTCGAGGGCGTGGCGGCGCCGGGTGGCGATGTCGAACAGGGCGCGGCCATCGATGTCGTCGGGCAGGTAGCGCGGTGGGCGGCGGGTCACCCAGGTGACGTGGGCGGCGCCGGTGAGGTCGGCGGCGATCTGGGCACCGGAGTTGCCCCCGCCGACCACCACCACGCGCTGGTCGGCGAAGTCGCCGGGAGAGCGGTAGTCCACCGCGTGCAGTTGCCGACCGGCGAAGGCGCCCGGGACGGTCGGCAGGAACGGACGCCACCAGGTGCCGGTCGCGCTGATGACCGCACCCGCGTGCCACTGCCCGCTGTCGGAGGTGACCAGTAGCCCGTCCCCGGTCGATTCGACGGCGGTCACGGTCTCACCGCGGTGAATCGGCAGGTCGTAGCGCTTCTCGTAGGCGGTGAGGTAGTCGACGACGTGCTCTGCGGTCGGGTGGCCCTCACCCGGGTGGACGGGCATCGGCCAGCCGGGCAGGGAGCTGTGCCGGGCCGGGGAGAACAAGCGCAGCGAGTTCCAGCCGTGCGACCAAGCCCCGCCGGGGGTGGGCTGGGCGTCGAGGATGGTGAAATCGAGCCCGGCCCGGCGCAGGTGGTACCCGGCGGCGAGGCCGGCTTGGCCCCCGCCGATCACGACCACCTGCGCCGAGTCGTTCACTTCACCGGTGTGGTGGGCTTGTCGACCCACCGCCTGCGCAACCAGAGGCTGACGTAGACCAGCCCGACGAGCACCGGCACCTCGATCAGCGGGCCGACGACCCCGGCCAGGGCCTGCCCGGAGGTCACCCCGAACACGCCGATGGCAACCGCGATCGCCAGTTCGAAGTTGTTGCCCGCCGCGGTGAACGCCAGCGTCGTGGTGCGGGCGTAGGAGAGCCCGGCGGCCTTGCCCAGGGCGAACCCCCCACCCCACATGAGGGCGAAGTAGACCAGCAGCGGCACGGCGATCCGCACCACGTCCAGTGGCCGGGAGGTGATGGTGTCACCTTGCAGGGCGAAGAGCACGACGATGGTGAACAGCAGCCCGTAGAGGGCGATCGGGCCGATGCGGGGCAGGAACCTCGACTCGTACCAGTCGCGGCCCCTGGCCCGTTCGCCGAGGCGGCGGGAGAGGTACCCGGCCAGCAGCGGGATGCCGAGGAAGACGACCACGCTCAGCGCGATCTCCCACGGGGAGAAGTCCAGGCTGGTGGTGTCGAGGCCGAGCCAGCCGGGCAGCAGGTCCAGGTAGAACCAGCCGAGGACGCCGAACATGATCACCTGGAACACCGAGTTCAACGCGACCAGCACGGCCGCGGCCTCGCGGTCGCCGCAGGCGAGGTCGTTCCAGATGATGACCATGGCGATGCACCGGGCCAAGCCGACGATGACCAGCCCGGTGCGGTACTCGGGCAGGTCGGGCAGCAGCAGCCAGGCGAGGGCGAACATCAGCGCCGGGCCGAGCACCCAGTTCAGCACCAGCGACAGCACCATCGTGCGCTTGTCGCGGGTGACGGTGTCGAGCCGGTCGTAGCGGACCTTCGCCAGCACCGGGTACATCATCAGCAGCAGCCCCAGCGCGATCGGCAGCGACACCTGCCCGACCTTCACCGCGTCGAGCACGCCTTGCAGACCTGGGACGACACTGCCCAGCAGCAGCCCGGCGCCCATCGCGACGATGATCCACACCGGCAGGAACCGGTCGAGGAAGGACAGTTTGCCGAGCACGTCCGCGTCAGCGGGTGTGCCGGGGGTGGGCGCGGTCTGGGTCACGGGAGTGGTCTCCTGGGTGGGACTGGCCTGCGGGATTGTCGTGCTGGCGCTGGGGTCAGGCGTCGAGCAGTTCGGCCAGCAGGCCCCGCACGCGGCGGTCGATCTCGTCGCGGATCGGGCGCACGGCGTCCACCCCCTTCCCGGCGGGGTCCGCCAACGCCCAGTCCAGGTAGCGCTTGCCGGGGAACACCGGGCAGGTGTCGCCGCACCCCATGGTGATCACCACGTCGGCGGCCTCGACGTCGGCGGTGGACAACTTGGTGGGCACCTCGGCGGTGATGTCGAGCCCCCACTCCGCCAGCGCCTCCGCCGCGGCCGGGTTGACCTTCTCCGCGGGCTCGGACCCGGCCGAGCGCACCGCGACCCGGCCGAGCCCGTGGTGGGCCAGCAGCGCGGCGGCCATCTGGGAACGGCCCGCGTTGTGCACGCAGACGAACAGCACCTCGGGAGTGCGGGACATGGGATGGTCCTTCCTGCTGCCGGGGGGTGCCGGCGCGATGACGATGAAGTGGAGTGGGCGAGGTCGTCGGTCAGTCGACGAGTTCGCCGAGCAGGTCCCGGACGTGCCGGTCGATCTCGTCGCGGATGGCCCGGACGGTGGTGATGGGCTGGTCCACCGGATCGGGAACCTCCCAGTCGAGGTAGCGCTTGCCCGGGAACACCGGGCAGGCGTCGCCGCAGCCCATCGTGACCACCACGTCGGCGGCGGGCGTCATCAGGTCTCCTCGAACGTCGACCAACACTGGATCGAACTATGTCGATGCAATTGAAACGATTGAATCGACGATTGTCAATCCAAGGTAGGATCGGGCTGTCCGGTGGGCGAGGTGGCGAGGAGCACGCATGACGAACGCAGACAAGCAGACCCCCACACCCGTCGCGATCACACTGCCTGCGGCCGAACCCGCCAACGTCGTCGACCAAGCCGAGGCCGAGACCGCCGCGGCCCTGTTCAAGGCGCTGGCCGACCCCGTGCGGGTGCGACTGGTGTCGATGGTGCGCCACTCCCCCGGTGGCGAAGCGTGCTTCTGCGACCTGGCCGAGGAGTTCGACATGCCCCAACCGTCGCTGAGCCACCACCTGCGCGTGCTGGTCGCCGCGGGCATTCTCGCCCGCGAGCGGCGCGGGACGTGGAGCTGGTACACCGCGTGCCCGCAACCGCTGGCCATGCTCGGTGATCTGCTGCGCGCCGGAGGTCCACTCGCGGGGCCCGCCCGGTTGACCGGCGCCGACCGTGGGCAGCGGTGTTGAACTGTGGGAAAACGCCTGCACCGGCCCTGACAAGAGCGATCAGGCGGCCATGCCGATCGACATCATGCCGATCGGCGTCATGCGGGGCGTCGGCGGCTGGGGGTGTGGTGCGCAGCGGTCAGTGGGTGCCGGTGAGTTCCCCGGTCAGCGAGTTGTGGATCTTGGCGCTGTGGTGGTTGAGGCCGGTGATCTGCGCGGTCTTGCCGCGGGCGGCGTACTTGGTGGTGATCGCGTCGAGAGCGGCGACCGACGAGGCGTCCCAGATGTGGGCGGCGGCCAGGTCGATGATCACGGTGTCGGGGTCGCCCGCGTAGTCGAACTGGTGGACGAGGTCGTTGCTGGAGGCGAAGAACAACTCGCCGGTGACGGTGTAGACGACCCGGGTCCCGTCGGGGTCGAGGACGGGTTCGACGGTGGCGAGGTGGGCGACGCGGCGGGCGAAGATGACCATCGCGGTGATGGTGCCGAGGACGACGCCGATGGCGAGGTTGTCGGTGGCGACCACGGCGGCGACGGTGACGACCATGACGGTGATCTCGCCGGTGGGCATCCGCTTGAGGGTGGCGGGGGCGATCGAGTGCCAGTCGAAGGTGCCGAACGAGACCAGGACCATGACGGCCACCAGCGCGGCCATCGGGATGTCGGAGACGATCGGTCCGAAGGAGATGCACAGGACCATCAGGAACGCCCCGGCCAGGAACGTCGACAGCCGGGTGCGGGCCCCGTTCTTCACGTTGATCATGGTCTGGCCGATCATCGCGCAGCCGCCCATGCCGCCGAAGAACCCGGTGACGACGTTGGCGATCCCCTGGCCGATGGACTCGCGGGTCTTGTTGGAGTGGGTGTCGGTGAGGTCGTCGACCAGCTTTGCGGTCATCAGCGACTCCATCAGCCCCACCAGGGCCAGCGCGAGCGCGTAGGGGGCGATGATCTTGAGGGTGTCGAGGGTGAACGGCACGTCGGGCAGGCCGGGCACCGGGAGCGCGGAGGGCAGCGCGCCCTTGTCGCCGACGGTGGGCACCGCGATCCCGGCACCGATGGTCAGCGCGGTCAACGCGATGATCGACACCAGTGGGGCGGGGACGACGGTGGTCAGCCTGGGCAGCGCGACCATGAGCACCAGCGCGCCCGCCACGAGCGGGTAGACCACCCACGGGACGTCGATCAACTCCGGGACCTGGGCCATGAAGATGAGGATGGCCAGGGCGTTGACGAAGCCGACCATGACGCTGCGCGGCACGAACCGCATCAGCCCGGCCACCCCCACCCCGCCGAGGACGATCTGGATGAGTCCGCCGAGGATGACCGCGGCGACGAGGTGGCCGAGGCCGTGGTCGTGGACGAGCGGGGCCACGACCAGGGCAACCGCCCCCGTGGCGGCGGAGATCATCGCCGGGCGCCCGCCGACGATCGAGATGACCACGGCCATGGTGAACGAGGCGAACAGTCCGACGCCGGGGTCGACCCCGGCGATGATGGAGAACGAGATCGCCTCCGGGATCAGCGCCAGTGCCACGACGAGTCCGGCGAGGACCTCGGTGCGCAGCACCTCGGGGCTGCGCAGCCAAGCCGGGCGCGGCAGGGACCGCAGACGCGTGCGGGGTGAGGGCGGAACGGATGTGCTCAAGGGGTCTGCCTTCGACGTGCTCGGGCACGGCCACAGCGTCGGCGACCATGCGGGGCGGAACGGCGCCCCGGTGCGCGGGCGGGGCTGGAACTCGGATGCCGCGGCCTGATGCCCTTCGCAGGAAAGGGGCGGAGACCGTGGTTCGTGGTGAACCGGTGTGGCGGTGCCGCGCTATGGCGGGCAGGACAGGGAGCGGGGCGAATACGAGCGCACGCGGCATCTCCCGTCCGGTCGGCAAGCGGGTGTCGGCGGGGACAGCATCGTCCCGGCCTGGAGGGTGGGGTGGGACTCACCACCGCCCGGTGAACCCTACAGTGACGTTAGGGTTGGGATCGATGCGGGAAGGACGCGATGTGGCCGGGGACACCGACCGGGCAGCACCCGACACCACCGAGACCGGCCCCCAGAGCGCACCGGACCGCGCCGGGGCCGGGCACGTGCACATCGGGGAGGTCGCCGCCCGCACCGAGCTCTCGCTGCGCACGATCCGCCACTACGACGAGGTCGGCCTCGTGACGCCTTCGGCGCGCACCCGGGGCGGGTTCCGCCTCTACACCGCCGACGACATCGCCCGGTTGATGCTCATCCGCCGGATGAAACCCCTCGGGTTCACCCTGGAGCAGATGCGGGACCTGCTCGCGGCCACCGACCGACTCGACGCGATCGACACCCCGGATGCGCCCGACCGGGACGAGCACGCCCGCCTGATGGCGGTGGTGGCCGACTTCGAGACCGCGGCCCTGCGCCGCTGCGAGGAACTGCGGGCGATGGCCGCCCGCGCGGGCGAGTTCGCCGCCGAACTGGGCGCCCGCCTGCGCCCCACCCCACCAGGGTGACCGCCACCCGCCCGAGCAGGTTCTCGACCCACACCGACTCACAGGAGGGTGGCGATCTCGTAGTGAAAGCGGCGGGCAACGCGCAACAGGAGGACCGCCACCGGGCCCGTGGGCAGGGGGACAAGGGCCGCAGAGCCCTCCACCGGGTGGGTCACCACGCCCTTCGGGGGATTGGCCACCCGTTGGCGGAGGTGCCTGCGGTCCAAGCCGTGGCACTGGCAGGGGTTGCCAAGCCCATCGTCGATGCCCCGGCGATTCCGCAGGCGAGACCGAGACCGGTGAGGAATCCGCAGCGGCCGATGCCGCTGCTCGACTGGGTCATCGTGTGCTCCTCCGAGGTGCCCTCAGCGCCTTGACCAGCGCGGTGATCGCACAGAACGCGGTGAGGGCGAGCAGGACGAACAAGATCGGGTTGACGTACGCGGGCACCAAGTCCTCGGTGCCCGCACAGGTCCAGCTCAGCGGGAAGTAGGAAGGGGTGTCGGCGATGTCGTGTCCGGGGCACCGGTACTCCAGGTCGACAACGAGCAGGTGCGACCAACCCCACCGGTACCAGGCGAACGTGGTCACCGCGCTCAGACCGGTGACCAGGACCCAGTCCTGGGCCGCAACACGAATCGACGACCTGATCAGCCGGTAGCACCCCCACCAGACGAGCGATGCCACCAGCCACAACAGGATCACGTACAGGGCCACGGCGCCCCCGTCCCTTCTCTTGCCGTCATGGGGTTTCTTGCGCCACCAAGCTCTGGAGCACGTCGGCGTAGCCTTCGTAGAACGGTTCCAGCTTGCTGGACGGCAGCAGTACGGGGCCGCCGATGATGGCCTGCTGCAAGCCCGCCCAGCGGGAACGACGGTACGATGTTGACCTTGGCCGACCGGTCCTGGCAGAACGCAAGGCACGCACCCAGGGCCATGTGAATGTTGTTCCACCTTGCCGCTCTGCTGTTGTCGTATCGAACCCCGGCCATCGTGTCGGTCCGATCCGGTCCCACCGCACGATGACCACCAAGACCGCGCCCTACATGGTCTGCGGGGAAGGCGGGCGGGTGCGCAAGAGGCTGGTGATGCCTCCTTCGAGGAACGCGACCAGGGATGCGTAGCGCTGTTCGATGTCTCCGGTGCGCATTCGACCGCCGGTGATGCTGTCGAGCCGCAGGTTGTCGGAGAACACCTGCAGGGTCGAGGCGAGCATCAGCAGGTAGGCATCGTGGGCCGCGGTGTCGCTGACGTCGGGGAATATCTGCTGAAGGCGCTCGATGAACTCGGTGGCGATGGAGTTGTACTCGTCGGCGACGAGCAACTGCACCGACTGGCCCGAGTTGGCCAGTTGGGCGATGAAGCGGAAGTAGTGGTGCCACCGCCTGCTTTCGCCTGCGCGGATGAGCATCGGTTGGGTGAAGGCGTGGATGAACGCGCGGAGCAGCCGCGCTCGCGGTCCGGTGCGGGGTAGCGCCGCGAGCAGAGCGCGGCGGTCGTCGTTGATCGGCTGGATCCGGCGCAGGAGAACGTGTCGGAAGAGTTTTTCCTTGCCGCCGAACTGTTCGCTGATCGCCGCCACACGAGTGCCTGCGTGGTCGGTGATGTCTCGCACGCTGACCCCGAAGTAGCCGCGGTCGGCGAACAGCTCCTCGGCCGAGTCGAGCAGTCGGGTGCGAATTCGGGCGCGATTGGCATCCCGGGCCCCGCTGGGGCCGCGTTCTGCCGGTGTCGGGGTCATCAACTGATCACGGTGTGTTCGACCTGGCCGATGTCATCGAGGGTCAGGCTGAGGGTGTCGCCCGGTCGAAGCCAGTTCCCGGTCTCCATGCCGCTGCCGCCGGGCAGGGTGCCGGTGCCGAACAGTTCGCCGGGAAGCAGTTGTTCGGAACGGGAGGCGTGGGCCAGGACCTCCCCGAGGCTCCACCGCATGCCGGCGCTGCAGACCCGGCTGACGACGGTGCCGTTGATCGCCACGGATCCGGTGAGAGCGTCCACTCGGGGCAGGACCTCCTCGGCGGTGACCGCGGTCGACGACATCGAGCCGGCGAAGTGCTTGGACTTCTGCGGACCGAACCCGCTGGCCATCTCGGCGCGCTGCACGTCGCGGGCGCTGAAGTCGTTGAGCAGCACGAACGCGCCGATCGACGCGAGCGCCTCGGCGGGGGTGGCATCGAGCAGCGGGGCGGCCAGGACGAATCCGAGCTCCAGTTCGTAGTCCAGCGCGCGCGAGTAGGCGGGCGGTCGGATCGGGGTGCCGGTCGGGACGTAGCTCAGGTGGTTGGACATGTAGTAGATCGGCTGCTTCCTGAACAGCCGGTTCGGCTTGAACAGCGGAAACGGCCGCCTGGTGACCTTCTCCACCGCGCTGGCCAGCCGATACTGGGCGGGGTGGAACCGGCGAACCAGGCCGCGGCTGGCGTCGACGTTGTGCTTCTCGTACAGCAGGAAGTCGCGGAAGGACACCGGCTGGAACGGCAGCAGGTGTTCGGAGCGCGCCAGGTGGCGCCGCGCGGTGGCCAGCTCCCACTCCTGCCCGAAGGTGGCGCCGCCGAGAGGTCGAGGGTCCGGGTGGGGCAGCCACCGCCCGTCTCCGTCCAGGTACTGGATCTCCAGTCGGCCGTCGAGGTGGACTCGCCGCAACTTCATGGCGGACATCCTCTCACAAATCCGGAACGACTGTTCCAATGATGCCGCGTCGAATGCTAAAGTCGGAACAGTCGTTCCGGGAAGGGGTCGGCGTGCGTGAAGTCGCGAAGGACGTCTTCTGCGTGAGCGGAACCGATGTGAACTGGGTGCTGCTGCGCGAGGGCACCGACCTGACGCTGATCGACGGCGGGTGGCTCGGTGACCTCGGCACGGTGGAGGAGTCGATCCGGGCGATCGGACACCGGCCCGAGGACGTCCGCGCCGTGCTGCTGACACACGCACACCTCGACCACATGGGCGCCCTCAACCACCTGCACGAACGCTACGGGACACCGGCCTTCACGGATGCCGCGGAGGTCACCCACGCCCGCGGAGGACACCTGGAGCAGGCCACCCCGCTGGACCTGATCGTTCGCGCGTGGCGGCCCAGCGTCCTGGCCTGGAGTTGCCGGATCGTCCGCGCAGGCGCGACGAGACACCTGCGGGTCCCGCACGCCCAACCGTTCCCGACCGACGGCCCCCTGGACCTACCGGGCCGCCCCGTGCCGGTGGCCTGCCACGGCCACACCTCCGGGCACAGCGCCTACCACCTACCGGACTCCGGTGTCGTCGCGACCGGCGACGCCCTGGTCACCGGACACCCGACCGCGCAGAGGCCCGGTCCGCAACTGCTGCCCCCGTTCTTCACCCGTGCACCAGAGCACGCGCTGACCGCGCTGGACGTGCTCGGCGAACTTCCCGCGGACATCCTCGTCCCAGGACACGGCCATCCCTGGCGCGGCCCGCTGTCGAGGGCCGCCGCAGCAGCACGTGTGCGTGCGCTCAACCCCGGAAAGGCACCAGCATGAGCAACACCCTGGCCACCCGCCTGTTCATCAGTGCCTGCGCCCTCACCCGCACCACCGAACTCGCGGCAGGCCGCGTCGGTGCGTCCTTCTTCCTGCCTGCGCTGTTCGTGCTGCGCTACGCCAACATGGGTGCCCTCGCTCCGGCGCTGTTCGCCCACCAGCTCGCCGCTGCCCGTTCCTTCCAAGACGAACGCTGGTGCGGCTACTGGGACGCGATCGCCGAACAGCACCTCACCGCCGCCGAACAGGCACTGCTGGAACTGGGCGCACCGATATCACCCGGCCTGCTCGACGCCGCCGCCCGGCTCGGCAGCCGAGCACCCGTCGCCCCACTGCGCGAACCGCTGGCACTCGCCGCCCCGATCCTGCTCGACCACGGCCCCCAACCCTCGGCACAGGCCCTTGAGCAGATCATCCGCGAGCACAGCACCAACGACCCGGCCGAGCAACTGATCCGCGCCTACACCGCACTCGACGCCTGGATCAAGGCGATCACCTACTACCAGGTCAGCGCCTTTCCCGGGCACACTCCCGCCCGGACCCGCGCCTACTGGCGGTCCCGAAGGCTTTTCGACGCACTGGTCACGGTGCTCGCCCCGAGCCTGGGCGTCACGATCGAGCACATCGAGATCCCCGTCGAGGGCGACCTCGTCCGCGGCTACCTCGTCCTGCCACCCGGGGCCGGACCACACCCGACAGTGCTGTTGACCAACGGGCTGGAGGGTACCGTGCAGGAACTGCTGATCCCGTTGTTGAGGTACCGCAACAACGGCCTGGGCACCTTCGTCATGGAGATGCCCGGCAGCTACGTCTACTCCCAGCCCATGTCCGGGCAGTCCCAGCGGATCTACCACCAGGTCATCGATCACCTGGTCGACGATCCCCGCGTCGACGCCGACCGGATCGGCATGGTCGGCGTCAGCTTCGGCGGCTACTGGTCCACCCGCATGGCCGCCACCGACCCCCGGCTGCGTTGCGTCGTGTCCTGCGGCGCACCCACCCACAACAGTTTCCAGGCCGGCGGTTCGCTGGGCATCCCCGAGATCATCACCCAGGCCCTGCGCGGCACGACCCACGCCACCAGCCTGCTCCACCTCACCCGGAAACTGCGGGAGCTGTCCCTGCGGGAGATGTACCGGAAGATCCACATACCGCTGCTGGTCATCAACGGCGATCACGACACCCTGCTCAGCACCCAGGACTCCGTCGAACTCGCCGAACACGCCCACAACGCCACGCTCAAGCTCTACCCCGACGACGACCACTGCGCCATGCGCCACTACCACGAGTGGCTCGACGAATCCCAACGCTGGCTCCACGACCACCTCGGCCGCAACACCACCCCACAACCGTGAAACCGCACGCCACCACCACCCCACGCACCACAGCCTGACCTCCGCTCACAACGCGGAGGAACGCACGCTCATGCCGCCGAACGGGGCCTGTCAGACGAGCAGCGCAACTCGGGTTGACGGAAACCACTTGCGTCCGGCATCACACCATCCCTCGGGCGCACCGGTGTCTGCTGGGACAACACCCTCGCCGAATCCCTCTTCGCCGCGTTGAAGAACGGACTCATCCACACCACCACCTTCCACACCCACACCCGGGCCCGCCGAGAAATCAGCGCCTACATCGAACTGTTCTACAACCACACCCGACTCCACTCGACCCTCGGCTACATCACCCCCAACGAAGCCGAGAACCACTACCACCACACACAAACAGCAGCCTGAAACCCACTAAACCGCCGTCCGAGAACTCCATGGCAGATCAATTTCGGGTGCCCCGCTCAACAGGGGTGCGGGCTCCCTTCGGGTCAGGACGCATGCTGAACCCTGGATCCCACCTGCCACGGCACCCACGACACCACCGACTCCGCCGCGGGCAGGCTGCTGCCGCACGACCACGCCGACGCGCCGGGCAATCCGCTGCCTGCCTTCCCGCGTCAGTGCTTGGCGAAGGTCAGTGTTGCTGTGGCTCTGTCATCGGAGATGGCGGTGGTGAGGGTGGAGGTGAACAGGCCGCAGCCTGTGAAGGGGGTGATGACGACGTCGGGGGAGTTGACCAGTTTGCCGCCTGTCACGAGGTCGAAGTGCCCGTGGGCGTACAGATCGACCTTCGTCGGGGTTGTGGTGCCGCAGCCGGTGCCCAGTGGGAGCTTCAGGCCGAACACGGTGATGCTGGGCGCCTTCACCGCGTACGTGACGGTGGCGTCGAAGAGGAAGTAGGAGGTGGCGCTGACGCGTCCCTGCTGGACGAATTCCAGTTGGGCCTTCGCGGGGAGGACGCCCGCGAGGCGGAGGGGGGCGGAGGTCTGGCCCAGGCGGATGTCACCGGTGATGTGGGTCGTCGAGTCGAACGTGTGGGCGGTGCCGGTGAAGTCCGCTGTGAAGGGGAGCCGGTTACCCTTGGCGGTGATCGCGCCGGAACCGGTGAGGGCGAAGTCGCGGACGTACACGTGGCGGAACTCCACCTCGGCGAACTTCCGCTCTTGGCCGTCATCCGGTGTGCAGTCCGCGCGGACGGTCGGGAGTTCCGTGCCGTCGGCGCGCAGCGGGGTGGCGGTGTAGGTGACCTCGCCGAGCAGCCAGCGGGAGTAGCCGCCGGTCTGGCCCCCGTCGAACCGGCCGAAGGGGACGACGCCCGCGATCGCCTGCGACGACCCGGCGGCGGGGATGGCGACCTCGAACGGCACCGCGTACTGCTGGGCGGTGATCTTGCCTGCGTAGTCGCGGTCGACGTGGAAGGTGGCCTCGCCGCGGAGCTTCACCGCGCCTGACTGGCTCAGCCCGCCGATCACCTGGGCGGGCAGGATGACACGCAGGCGCATGTCGCGGGCGGGGGTGCTCTCCCCCGGTTGCACCTGCCGGGGCAGGTCGACCTGGGCGCGGGCCTCGATGGTGTGCGGGCCCAACCCCGAGGACTGGCAGACCTCCCGGATGCCCGGGGGCAGGTCGTCGGTGAACACCGTACGGGCCAGTTCGAGGTTCTGACCGGGGACCGGGGCGCAGGTGGCGGTGATGGGGGTGCGCTGGTTGCCCGCGGCGTCGCGGGTCTCGAGGGTGAAGGAGAGGGTGCCGACGGTCCAGGTCAGCGTGCCGGGCTCGGCGGTGCTGAACTGCTCGAGTTGCTCGGCGACCGCGCCGAGGACGAGGTCGTTGGGCGTTCTGACGTCGCGTTCGTTCAGCGTCCCCGACGTGGTGGCCACCGCGGGCGGTTCATCCTGAAAGGACCGGCTCACCCCCAGGCTCAGGACGCCGTTGACCGTGGACACGCCCGACGCCTGGAACCGGCGGACCAGGTCGCGGGGCAGTACGAGCGTGGCGACGATGTGGGCGGCCGGGGTCTCGGTGTGCAGCGGGAGCTGCGCAGGCAGGACCAGGCTCGTGGCGACCTTGCCCACCACGCGGACCTGGTCGCCGGTCGACAGCACGCAGTCGTGGTAGAGGCCCCGGGACGGTGTCCCGCCGCTCGTCGAGGTCTCGGCGAGCAGGTCGGGCTCGCCCGCGCGCAGCGCGCACCGGCTGTCGAAGGCGGCGACCGCGGCGGGGGTGCCGTCGGCGCGCAGGCCGGTGACCGAGGTCAGCGTGAGCGCGCCCACGCGCCAGGCCAGGGACTCGGTCTGGCTCAACCGGATCGAGTGCAGCGCCGTGGTGGTCCCGTCGAGCGACACCGACCCGCTGCCCGGCAGGGTCTGGCGCGCCGCGAAGGTGTGCTGCGTCTCCTTGGGGTACATGGTCTCGCCGTTCCACCCCAACACCGGGAAGGCCACGGTCGCGACCACCTCTGTGGCGCCCGCGTCGCGCAGCAGGCCGGTCACCTCGGCGCCCAGGTCGACCGAGGCGGTGACGGCCGCCCCCGGGACCTCGGTGCCCACCGGCACCGACTCCGGGAGGTCGACGCTGGTGCGCAGCACCACCGCCTGCTGTCCCAGCGACGGCACGGCGCACTCGTGCACCTGGCTGAGCTCGCTCACCCGGGTCGCGCCGGTCTCACCCGCCGCGGCGGTGCCCACGACCGCAACACCACCACCCACGACAGCGGCGGCCACGGTTGCCACGATCCACGCAGTGGTGCGCACGTCATCGTCCTCACTGTTGGTTCAGGACCTCGCGCGGTCGGAACCGTGGGTGCAGCGGCTGAAGGAACAGCGCGCTCTCCCGATCCACGACTTCACCGGTGTCCGCGGAATACCTCCGTGGCCCCCAAGCCTCGGCTCCACACACCCTACGAGCGGAACCGGCGCGGACGCAATGAGCGGATCAGGTGACAATCCGGGCGCAATTCACGATCTGAAAGACAATGTTCGAAACTGCCGAGGAATGAATTGGCCGCATTGTCGTGGCATGACAGAAACCCGGGAACGGTTCCCGGTTCTGGTTTCGAACACGTGCGACAACTTCTGCGACCAAGACGACGGAGCGCGCAGCCCACCGTCCTGTTCGGCTGCATCGGCGGGGTCGACCTGCGTCAGCGGGTTTCGACCCTGACATCGCGACCAGGGCCACCGCACAGGCCGTGCTCGGCCTCGGCGGCCCCGGCCTGGCGACGCTGAGTGCCACGGGCTCCTCGCCCCAGGCGCGCACCCTGGCCTGCTGGGCCGGTTCCCGGCGACCGACCCGGCGTCCCGCGGATCGGACCCTGTCCCCCGGCGTGGGAGGACAGGGTCCGGTCCCCTTCTGCCGGGGGTCTCCGTTCGCTACGCTCGGCTGTGCCGATGGTTCCCCCGGTGCGTTCGCGCGGCGGGGGAGGCAACAGGGAACCCGGTGCGAATCCGGGACTGCCCCGCAGCGGTGAGCGGGAACGACCGCCGTCATACGAGCACTGGGCGCGCAGCGCCTGGGAAGCGACGGCCAGTAGGTCCACCGGGTCGACCGGTGGGTGCCCGCGAGTCCGAAGACCTGCCCTCGGTGCGCGTGCCCCCCGGCACGCGCCGGTCCGGGCCTCTCGGGTGGGCTTCGCGGACTCGGCTGTCGCCGACTCCCCCGCGCTCCCCGTGCCTCGGGCCGTTCGCCACGCTCACGAGGAGAGAGCTGTGAACGACATCCGCATCGGCGCCACCCGGATCGGCGCCACCGTCCTGGGATATCCCCGCATCGGCCCGAAGCGCGAACTCAAGCACGCCGTCGAAGGCTACTGGGCGGGCCGACTGGACGAGGCCGGGTTGCGCGAGGTGGCCGAGGGCCTGCGCGCCGACACCTGGCGTGAGCTGTCCACACTGGATTCCATCCCGGGCAACACGTTCTCCTACTACGACCAGGTCCTGGACACCGCCGTGCTGTTCGACGCGGTCCCCGAGCGGCACCGTGCATTGGGCATGGGACCGCTGGACACCTACTTCGCCATGGCGCGCGGCACCGCCGAGGTCGCGCCGCTGGAGCTGACCAAGTGGTTCGACACCAACTACCACCACCTGGTCCCCGAGGTCGGCCCGGGCACCCGGTTCGCGCTGGTCGGCGACAAGCCGCTGGCGGAGTACCGGGAGGCGCTGGCGCTGGGGGTGGCCACCCGGCCGGTGCTCATCGGCCCGGTGACGTTCCTGCTGCTGGCCAAGCCCGCCGACGGCGCGCCCGCCGACTTCTCGCCGCTGACCCTGCTCGACCCGCTGGTGGACCGCTACGCCGAACTGCTGGCGGCGCTCGCCCGGGCCGGGGTCGAATGGGTGCAGCTCGACGAGCCCGCCTTCGCCCTCGACCGCTCACCGGGGGAACTGGCGGCGCTGCAGTCGGCCTACGACCGGCTCGCCGCGCTGCCGCAGCGGCCCGCGCTGCTGGTGGCCGGGTACTTCGCCGAACTCGGCGACGCGCTGGGCGTGCTGGCCGACACCGCCGTCGAGGGGGTCGCCGTGGACCTGGTCGCCGGTCGCGCGGACCTCGACCGCATCCCGGTGCTGACCGGGCTGCGGGACAAGGCCGTCGTGCTGGGGCTGGTCGAGGGGCGCAACGTCTGGCGCACCGACCTGCGGGACGCGGCGGCCACGGGCGCGGGCCTGCTCGGTGCGGTCGGGGCGGTCGGGGTGTCGACCTCCTGCTCGCTGCTGCACGTGCCCTACGACCTCGACGCCGAACCCGGCCTGGACCCGGTCGTGCGGGCCCGGCTCGCCTTCGCCAGGCAGAAGGTCGAGGAGGTCACCCTGCTCGGTCGGGTCCTGCTCGGCGGCGAACCGGTCGACCTGCTCACCGCCTCCGCCGACGCGGTCGCGGCCGGGGTGGCGTCGGCGCGCTCCGACGCGAGCGTGCGGGCCCGGCTCGCCGAGCTGACCCCGCACGACCGCACCCGGATGCCCTACGCCGACCGGGCCGACGCCCAGGAGTCCCGACTGCGGCTGCCCGCCCTGGCCACCACGACCATCGGCTCGTTCCCGCAGACCGGCGCTGTCCGCCGGGCCCGCGCCGACCTGGGCAGGGGCGTGCTCGACGAGGCCGGGTACGACCGGCTGATGCGGGAGGAGATCGAGCACGTCATCCGCCTGCAGGAGGAGATCGGCCTGGACGTGCTGGTGCACGGCGAACCCGAGCGCAACGACATGGTGCAGTACTTCGCCGAGCGCCTCGACGGCTTCGCGCACACCGAACTGGGCTGGGTCCAGTCCTACGGCTCCCGGTGCGTGCGCCCGCCGATCCTGCACGGCGACGTCAGCCGCCCGGCGCCGATGACCGTGCGCTGGGCGGAGTACGCGCAGTCGCTGACCCCGAGGCCGGTCAAGGGGATGCTCACCGGCCCGGTGACGATCCTGGCGTGGTCGTTCGTCCGCGCCGACCAGCCGCGGTCCGACACCGCCGACCAGGTCGCCCTCGCCCTGCGCGACGAACTGGCCGACCTGGAGGCCGCGGGCATCGGCGTGATCCAGGTCGACGAACCCGCCCTGCGCGAGACGCTCCCGCTGCGCACGGCGGACCGCGGGGCCTACCTGGAGTGGGCGGTGGCGGCGTTCCGCCTGGCCACCTCGGGTGTCGCGCCGTGGACGCAGGTCCACACGCACCTGTGCTACTCGGAGTTCGGTGACGTCATCGCCGCCATCGATGCCCTCGACGCCGACGTGACCACCATCGAGGCCGCCCGGTCCCGGATGGAGGTGCTGTCCGACCTGGCCGCAATCGGCTACGCCCGGGGTGTCGGGCCCGGGGTCTACGACATCCACTCGCCCCGCGTCCCCGGCAGCGGTGAACTCTCCGACCTGCTCGCCGAGGCGCTGCGCGCGGTGCCCGCGCGGCGGCTGTGGGCCAACCCCGACTGCGGCCTGAAGACCCGCACCTACCGTGAGGTCGAGCCCGCGCTGCGCAACCTGGTGGAGGCCGCCACCCGCGCCCGGCTCACCGCCTGAGCGCGGACCGGTCGCGGACTTCCGGCAGAGGGCAAGCCCGGGGGGCGGGCACGGTCGCCGGGCGGTCAAGGCGCCTGCGTTCAGCCAAGCAGGCCGCCAGCCACATCAGGGGCACGGACCCTCACGCCATACCCCGGCGTGAGGGTCCGTCGGTGTGCACACCACAACGTCATTCGTACTGCGACAGCAGGGAGGCCGCTTCCTTCCACTGCACGCAGGTCGGACGCTCCCCGGTGGTCAGGAACTCGGCCACGGCGGAGTAGACCGTCTCCACGGGCACTTCGGCGTGCGGGGGGACACCGGATTCGTCAAGGCCCGCAAGGGAGTAGCTCAACCATTCGGTATTGGTGCCCGTGCTGGGGACAGCAGCGGACATCCCCCACTCCCACACCAGGATGCCCACTTCGTTGTGCACGCCGAAGGTCAACATGCCCTGTTCCACGAGCGGGCTCATCGGTGTACGGGTCAGGCCCCAAGCCCACGGGATCTCCACCCCCGCTTCGTTCAACGCCCGGACCTCAGCGACCAAGTCGGCCCCCGGCGGGATGGTGTCCATCGAGATGAACGGAATGTGCGTCAGCGGCGGCGTCACAGAGCAGCCCTTCCGTGGTAGATGTTTTTGAATGCGTTTCCCTCGGAATCAGTGCCAAGGACCGTCAGCGCGTGTCCCTCGGGCAGGAAGTACGGCAGGTAGTCATGACAACCGGTGCGGGATACCTCATACCCGCAGGGCGCGTGGTTTATGATCACTCGCCCCTCTCTGGCTCGATTCTGGAGCATCATCACCACCACTTTCATCTCCACGTGGTTCGCCAGCAGGCGGGCCTGGCCCATGCGAAGCGCGATCAGGCGTCGCGCCGAATCCTCTGCCCAACCGTCATTCTTGTATGCCGTGATCGTGCCGACGTCACGACCGTCAACCTGCACATACCCCACGATGGGAACGTTGCGGGTGCCCCGTCGCACTCGAGGGGGAAGGTCGTCGCAGTAGGGCACCGCTTCCGTGGGGTATCGGTCGCCGTGCTTGTTCTCCACCCCCGGCACAGGCGGCGCGGAAGATGGAGCCGGATGCGACTTCGCCGGGATCGAACGCGGCTGCACCTGCGCAGGAGCTTGTGGCGCACCTGATGACGGCGCACCATGCCCCGGGCCTTGCAGTGTGGCGAGATGGGCATCGACGAGCTGTTCGGTCTCGATGATGCTCCGCCACGCCGCGCGCAGTTCCTCCAGCACGGCTGCGTAGGAGGGCGGCATGTAGCCGAGGATGCTCGCAGCCTTCTCGATCACCGCCGCCGCGACGACGAGGTATTCCCGTGCCGTCGTCAGCGTCGTCAGCACCGCGTGCAGCGCTGCGGCCAGCTCCCTCACTGGCATCAGGCCATTCCGGGCGAGGGAGAGATGGCCGATGTGAAGAAAATCCTCACCTGGTGACGCTGTCAGGTCAGCGGGGTGGACCACCTGAGGACCGTCGCACCTGGGCAAACCTTCACCGCGACCTCCACGATCCTGCCGTCCGCGAGCCACACGGACCGGGTGACCTGGGTGACGACAGTCGGTCCAGAGCCAGTCAACCCGAGTTGGCTCTTCTCGTCATCGGTGGCCAAACGCGAAGTGACTTCTTCGAGCACGCGATCCTGCGCGGAGCCCAGGCGTTCCGCGGCCAGCTCCCGTGACCCACCGGTGGAAGTTGCCACCGCCAGTTCGGGAGTCGCCTCGACAACCTCGGCAGGGTAGTAGGAACTCGTCAAGTGCGCGGGCACTCCGTCACGGCTGACGACTCGTCGGCGAACGAAGACCGGGCTACCCGGTTCGATGTCGAGTCGGGCGGCAATCGGCTCGTCGGCACTGACCGTGCCGATCTCAACGATCTCGGATGACTCGTTGGCGGACAACGCTCGCCCGGTCGCGGCCCAACCCCTCACCCTGGCACTGATGGCGCTCGTGGGGTCGGCGACCACAGTTCCACTGCCGGTGGCGGCGTCGGTCAACCCCTCCGCCCTGAGCACCTTGTAGGCCCGACTCGCTGTCTGCTGGGCGACCTCGAACTCGGCCATGACCTCTCGCAGCGTCGGCAGTCGTTGACCAGGAGCCAGTGCTCCAGACGCGATCCGGCTGCGGAAGTGAGCCGCTATCTCCGCGTACCCCGTCATGTCGCCTCCTCACATCCCATGGCTTGTTCTCGGCCTCCAACAGGGTAGACCAAGTTGAGCTTGAATCACTAGCGGATGTAGTGCAAACTGACTTTGGATCACCTCTAGGTAGTGTAAAGGGGTGTCGCGCCGAACACCGAGGTGCGACGGGTGCGACAGGGTGAAGCGGAAGGAGATGTCGATGGACGAAGGCAAGTACGTCACGCAGTTGCGGTGCGCGGCGGGGGCCGGAGCGGACGCGGAATTTCTGACTCTGGACGGTGACCACGTCCTGTGGTTGGACTTGGCACCGATCTCGGTCGACGTCCGGGTGTACCCGGGGACCGAGGCGCACGCGGCACGGTTCCTGCGGAAGCTCTCGGAGCAGGCGGGGCTCATGGCCGACCGCGTGCAGCGAGAGTGCTCGGGGGCGATCGCCCCGCTGGGCGAAGCTGACGAACCCGCGTGTTCGGCTCGGGAAGCTGGACACGCCGCTCACCCGCGTCCCACCGGATCGCCCTGAGTGCGGCGGTCAGCGGCGGGCCTCCAGGGGGTAGGGGACGAAGGTGCTGCGGTTCTCGTCCACCCGCAGCGGTTTGCCCAGTGGCGGGGCAGCGCGCTGCGGGCACAGCGGGCGGTCGCAGGTGCGGCAGCCGGGGCCGATGGGGGTCGCGGCGGCGACGTCCTCCAGGTCGACGCCGGAGGAGTAGACCAGCCGGTGGGCGTGGCGGACCTCGCAGCCCAGGCCCACGGCGAAGGTCTTGCCCGGGGCGCCGTAGCCCGCCCGGCTGCGCGAGACGGTGCGGGTGACCCACAGGTGGCGCTGCCCGTCCGGCATGGCGGCGACCTGGGCCAGCACCCGGCCGGGCGCGGCGAAGGCGCCGTAGACGCTCCACAGCGGGCAGGTGCCGCCGGAGCGGGAGAAGTGGAAGCCGGTGGCCGACTGCCGCTTGGAGACGTTGCCCGCCCGGTCGACGCGGACGAAGGAGAACGGGACGCCGCGGGCGCCGGGGCGCTGCAGGGTGCTCAGACGGTGGCAGATGGTCTCGAAGCCCATGGCGAAGTGGTCCGACAGCAGTTCGATGTCGTAGCGCAGGCGTTCGGCCGCGGCGTGGAAGGCGCCGTAGGGCAGGACCAGTGCGGCGGCGGCGTAGCGGGCCAGGCCGATGCGGACCAGGGCGCGCACCGGGCCCTCGTCCTCGGTGCCCGCGATGTCGTCGAGGGCGTCGCCGAATTCCAGCAGGGCGACCTGGGTGGCCATTCGGAATGCCTGTTGGCCGGGGCGCAGGTGGATCGACAGGCGCAGAGTCCTGGTGAATGCGTCGTAGTGGTGCAGCTCACCGGCGGTGCTGTGGTGGGACACGTCACCGGCCACGTCCACAATCCGCACACCGTGCTTTTCCGCGAGCCGGTTCGCCAGCGAGGTGCGCACCTCGCCGGGCCGGATGCCGGTGGTCTCGGCGACCCGTTCGGCGGCGGTGTCGAGGTCCGGGAAGTGGTTGGCGTGGGTGTAGAAGAAGTCGCGGACGTGCTCGTGCGCGCCCAGGACCGACTCGGTGCTGCGGTGGCCCGCGACCACGCTGAGCTGTTCGTCCAACTGCTGCGCGCGGCGGTGCAGGTCGATCACCGCCTTGGCCGTGTCCGGCCGCGATCCGGCGAGTTCCCGCAGCTCGGAGGCGGGGACGGTGGGCAGCGCCTCGCGCAGTTCGGCGAACAGCCGAGCCGAGCCGGTGGCGGAGAAGAACGACGCCTCGACCCCGAACACCTCGGTGATGCGCAGCAGGACCGGCACCGTGAGCGGGCGGGAGTCGTGCTCGATCTGGTTGAGGTAGCTGGGGCTGATCCCCAGCGCCCTGGCCAGGTCGACCTGGTTCATCCCCCGGTCCTCGCGCAGGCCGCGGAGCCGGGCACCGGCGAACATCTTGGACACGGTCGCCAGCATAAACCCACCCCGGCGAATTCCCCCCTTGGCAGACTTCGCAAATCAGCCGGTAAAGATTCGCAGAAATTGGCCGATTGCGTCCGTCGACAGTGGAATGGCGACCGTGCGACGGTTCCCGGGTCGATTCACCCCGTCTTTTCGAGAACGAGGAGTTCCGCCGATGCTGACCGCCGAGGAGATCGCGCACCAGTGGGCCACCGACCCGCGGTGGGCCGGGATCGAGCGCAGCTACACCGCCGAGGACGTCGTGCGGCTGCGCGGCAGCGTGGTGGAGGAGCACACGCTGGCCCGGCGCGGCGCCGAACGGCTGTGGGAGCTGCTGCACACCGAGGACTACGTGCACGCCCTCGGCGCGCTGACCGGCAACCAGGCGGTGCAGCAGGTCCGCGCCGGGCTCAAGGCGATCTACCTGTCGGGCTGGCAGGTCGCCGCCGACGCCAACCTGTCCGGGCAGACCTACCCCGACCAGAGCCTGTACCCGGCGAACTCGGTGCCGCAGGTGGTGCGCCGGATCAACAACGCGCTGCTGCGCGCCGACCAGATCAGCCACGCCGAGGGCGTCGCCTCCGGCCACGACTGGCTGGCGCCGATCGTCGCCGACGCCGAGGCCGGGTTCGGCGGGGTGCTCAACGCCTTCGAGCTGATGCGCGCCATGATCGCCGCGGGGGCGGCCGGGGTGCACTGGGAGGACCAGCTCGCCGCGGAGAAGAAGTGCGGCCACCTCGGCGGCAAGGTGCTGATCCCCACCGGACAGCACGTCCGCACGCTCAACGCGGCGCGCTTGGCCGCCGACGTCTCCGGGGTGCCGTCGCTGGTCATCGCCCGCACCGACGCCCAGGCCGCGACCCTGCTCACCACCGACGTCGACGAGCGCGACCGCCAGTTCGTCACCGGCGACCGCACCGCGGAGGGCTTCTACCGGGTGCGCGGCGGCATCGACCCGTGCATCGCCCGCGGTCTGGCCTACGCCCCGCACGCCGACCTGCTGTGGATGGAGACCTCCACCCCGGACCTGGAGGTGGCGCGGGAGTTCGCCGAGGCGATCAAGGCCGAGTACCCCGACCAGTTGCTGTCCTACAACTGCTCGCCGTCGTTCAACTGGCGCAAGCACCTCGACGACGCCACGATCGCCAAGTTCCAGCGGGAGCTGGGGCACATGGGCTACCGGTTCCAGTTCATCACCCTGGCCGGGTTCCACGCGCTCAACCACTCGATGTTCGACCTGGCCCGCGGCTACGCCGAGACCGGCATGAGCGCCTACGTCGACCTGCAGGAGCGCGAGTTCGCCGCCGAGGCCGACGGCTACACCGCGGTCAAGCACCAGCGCGAGGTCGGCACCGGCTACTTCGACCTGGTCAGCACCACCCTCAACCCGGCGGGCGAGACGACCGCGCTGTCCGGGTCCACCGAGCAGGCCCAGTTCGCGTGACCGGCGGGGAGACCACCATGACCAACCCGACCGCGCCGACCGCCGAGGTCACCGGACCGCCCGGCGACCGGTACGACGAGGTGCTCACGCCCGACGCCCTGGCCTTCGTGGCCCGGCTCGACGCCCGCTTCGCCGGGCGCCGCGCCGACCTGCTCACCGCCCGCCGGGAGCGGCGGCACCGGTTCGCCCAGGGTGAGCTACCCGAATTCCTGCCGGAGACCAGGTCGGTGCGGGCGGGCACCTGGCGGGTCGCCGACCCCGTCCCGGAGCTGCGCGACCGCCGGGTGGAGATCACCGGGCCGCCGGAGCGCAAGATGGCGGTCAACGCGCTGAACTCCGGCGCGCAGGTGTGGATGGCCGACTTCGAGGACGCCACCGCCCCCACCTGGCACAACGTCGTCACCGGCCAGCTCAACCTCATCGACGCCCGGCACCGCCGGATCGACTTCACCGCCGAGAACGGCAAGCGCTACGAGCTGGGCGAGCGGGTGGCCACCACCGTGGTCCGCCCGCGCGGCTGGCACCTGGTGGAGAAGCACGTGCTCGTGCACGGCAGGCCGGTGTCGGCGAGCCTGTTCGACTTCGGTCTGGCGGTGTTCCACGGCAGCCGGTTCTTCTACCTGCCGAAGCTGGAGGGCCACCTCGAAGCCCGGCTGTGGAACGACGTGTTCGTCTTCGCCCAGGAGGAGCTGGGCGTGCCGCGGGGCACCATCCGGGCGACCGTGCTGATCGAGACCATCACCGCGGCGTTCGAGATGGAGGAGATCCTCCACGAGCTGCGCGAGCACAGCGCCGGGCTCAACGCGGGCCGCTGGGACTACATCTTCAGCGTCATCAAGAACTTCGGCCACCGACCGGAGTTCGTGCTGCCCGACCGGTCGGCGGTGACGATGGCGGTGCCGTTCCTGCGCGCCTACACCGAACTGCTGGTGCGCACCTGCCACAAGCGCGGCGCGCACGCCATCGGCGGCATGGCCGCATTCATCCCCAGCCGCGACGCCGAGGCCAACGCCGGGGTGCAGGCCCGGGTGCGGGAGGACAAGGAGCGCGAGGCCACCGCCGGGTTCGACGGGTCCTGGGTGGCCCACCCCGGCCTGGTGCAGGTCTGCGCCGCCGCGTTCGACCGCCCCGACCAGCTCGACCGCGACCGGGCCGACGTCGAGGTCACCGCCGCCGACCTGCTGGCGGTGGACCGGACCCCGGGCCGGGTCACCGAACCCGGGTTGCGCGCGAACATCTCGGTGGCGGTCCGCTACCTCGACGCCTGGCTGGGCGGGACCGGCGCCGCCGCGATCGACGGGCTGATGGAGGACGCGGCCACCGCCGAGATCTCCCGCTGCCAGGTCTGGCAGTGGCTGCACCACATCACCCCGCTCGCCGAGGGCGGCATGGTCACCCACGAGCTGGTGCGGGCTCTGCTGGACAAGGAACTGCTCGACGTCCCGGCCGAGCGCCGGGACCGGGTCCGGGAGGTGTTCGAGGAGTGCGCGCTCGCCGACGACCTGCCGCAGTTCTTCACCACCCGCGCCTACGCCGTCCACCTCACGGCGAAGCCGTGACCGCGATCTGGACGACGGCGGACCTCGCCGACCGCCACGACGCGGCGCTGCGTAGCTGCGACACGCAGTTCCACCAGTACGGCGGCCGACTCACCTTCAGCGGCCGCATCCGCACCGTCCGCTGCCTGCACGACAACGGCCTGGTGCGGGAAGTCCTCGCCGAACCGGGGAACGGGCAGGTCCTGGTGGTCGACGGCGGCGGCTCCACCCGCAGCGCGCTGGTGGGCGACCGCATCGCCGAATCCGCCCGCGCGAACGGCTGGGCGGGGATCATCGTCCACGGGGTGGTGCGCGACGCGGTGGCGCTGCGGTCCCTCGACATCGGGATCAAGGCCCTGGGCACCAACCCCGCGCGGAGCGCGAAGACCGGCTCGGGGTACGTGGACCTGGTCGTGCGCTTCGGCGGGGTGTGGTTCATCCCGGGTCAGGTCGTCTACAGCGACCACGACGGGATCGTGGTGCTCGGGGATCCCGAGTAGAGGGGGAACGTGTGGGGGCGCCCGGCACACCGGGCGCCCCCACACGTCGTTCGGCGCTCAGTCCCAGTCGAGCGAGGAACCCGAGGCGTACTCCGTGACGCGGGTCTCGAAGAAGTTCTTCTCCTTCTTCAGGTCGATGGCCTCCGACATCCACGGGAACGGGTTGTCCGAGGCACCGAACACCGACGCCAGCCCGAGCTGCGCGCAGCGCCGGTTGGTGATGAAGTGCATGTACTGCTCGCACTGGTCGGCGTTGAGGCCCAGCAGGCCGTTCGGCATCGTGTCCCGGCCGTAGGCCACCTCCAGCTCGCACGCCTCGGCGAGCATGGTGCGGACCTCGGCCTGGAACGCCCCGCTCCACAGGTGCGGGTTCTCCGCCTTGATCTGGTTGATCACGTCGACGCCGAAGTTCAGGTGGATCGACTCGTCGCGCAGGATGTACTGGTACTGCTCGGCGACGCCCACCATCTTGTTGCGGCGGCCGAAGGACAGGATCTGCGCGAAGCCGGTGTAGAACCACATGCCCTCGAACACGACGTAGAACGCCACGAGGTCGCGCAGGAACGCCCGGTCGGCCTCCGGGGTGCCGGTGCGGAAACCCGGGTCCTCCAGGTTCCGGGTGTGCTCCAGCGCCCACGCCGCCTTGTCGGTGATCGACGGCACCTCGCGGTACATGTTGAACAGCTCGCCGCCGTCGAGGCCGAGGGATTCGCAGACGTACTGGAAGGTGTGGGTGTGCACGGCCTCCTCGAACGCCTGGCGCAGCAGGTACTGGCGGCACTCGGGGTTGGTCAGGTGCCGGTACACCGCGAGCACGACATTGTTGGCCACCAGGGACTCCGAGGTGGCGAAGAAGCCCAGGTTGCGCTTGATCGTGTGGCGCTCGTCGTCGGTGAGGCCGGTCGGGGAGCGCCACAGGGCGATGTCGGCCTGCATGGACACCTCCGTCGGCATCCAGTGGTTCGCGCAGCCGGACAGGTACTTCTCCCACGCCCAGTGGTACTTCAGCGGGAGTAGCTGATTGACGTCGGCGCGGGCGTTGATCATCGCCTTGTCGTCGACGCGCACGCGGCCCGCGCCGCGGTCGATGGAGCCCAGGCCGGTGGTGTCGGGGAGGTTCGCGGTCACTGGCAGGCCTCGCAGTCGGGGTCGGTCACGGAGCAGACGAGCGCGTCGTCGGAGGTCACCGGCGGCATCGGGTCGGCGGGCGCGGGAACCGGGCGCACGGCGTTGAGCTTGCCGTCGGTACCGCGCAGGGTCGACTTCTCCACGCTGGTGGCGGCGGTGGAGCGCAGGTAGTAGGTCGTCTTGAGGCCCTTGCGCCAGGCCAGCCGGTAGAGGTTGTCGAGCTTGCGGCCGTTGGGGGCGGCGATGTAGAGGTTGAGCGACTGGGCCTGGTCGATCCACTTCTGCCTGCGCGACGCCGCCTCGACCAACCACTCGGGGTCCACCTCGAACGCGGTGGCGTAGAGCGCCTTGAGGTCGTCAGGCACCCGGTCGATCGGCGCGAGCGAGCCGTCGAAGTACTTCAGGTCCGACACCATCGCCTCGTCCCAGAGGCCGCGCTCCTTGAGGTCGGCGACCAGGTGGCGGTTGAGGACGGTGAAGTCGCCGGACATGTTGGACTTGACGTAGAGGTTGCGGAACAGCGGTTCGATGGACTGGCCGACACCGCAGATGTTGGAGATGGTCGCGGTGGGGGCGATGGCCATCGTGTTGGAGTTGCGCATCCCGCCGCGGACCTCGGCGCGCAGCGCGTCCCAGTCCAGGGTGGAGGAGGTGTCCATGTCGAGGTCTCCCCCGCGGGCCTGCGCCAGCAGTGCGATCGAGTCGATCGGCAGGATGCCCCGGCTCCACAGCGAACCGTCGAAGGACTCGTAGCTGCCGCGTTCGCGCGCCAGCTCCGCCGACGCCGAGAGGGCGTGGAAGCTGAGGTGCTCCATGCTGCGGTCGGCGAACTCCACCGCCTCGGGCGAGCCGGGAGCGAGCCGCTGGGTGAACAGGGCGTCGCTGAACCCCATCAGGCCCAGGCCGATCGGGCGGTGGCGCAGGTTGGACCGCTCTGCCTCGGGGATCGTGTAGAAGTTGATGTCGATCACGTTGTCCAGCATCCGCACGGCCGTTCGGACCGTCCGCCGCAACCGCTCGCCGTCGAGCCCGTCGGCGGTGACGTGCCTGGCCAGGTTCACCGAACCGAGGTTGCACACGGCCACCTCGGTCGCACCGGTGTTGAGGGTGATCTCCGTGCACAGGTTGGACGAGTGCACCACCCCGGCGTGCTGCTGCGGCGAGCGCAGGTTGCACGGGTCCTTGAAGGTGATCCACGGGTGGCCGGTCTCGAACAGCGCGGTCAGCATCCGCCGCCACAGCTCGACCGCCCGCACCCGCTTGACCACGCGGACCTCGCCGCGCTCCGCGGCGTCCTCGTAGGCGCGGTAGCGCTCGGCGAACGCCAGCCCGTACAGGTCGTGCAGGTCGGGCACCTCGTCGGGGGAGAACAACGTCCACGTGGCATCGGCCTCGACCCGGCGCAGGAACTCGTCCGGCACCCAGTTGGCGGTGTTCATGTCGTGCGTGCGCCGCCGGTCGTCACCGGTGTTCTTGCGCAGGTCGAGGAACTCCTCCACGTCGACGTGCCAGGTCTCCAGGTACGCGCACGCCGCGCCCTTGCGCTTGCCGCCCTGGTTGACCGCCACGGCGGTGTCGTTGGCGATCTTGAGGAACGGCACGACCCCCTGCGACTCGCCGTTCGTGCCACGGATGTGCGCACCCATGCCGCGCACCGGCGTCCAGTCGTTGCCCAGGCCGCCGGAGAACTTCGCCAGCAGCGCGTTGTTCTGGTAGCCCTGGAAGATGCTGCGCAGGTCGTCGTCGACCGTGGTCAGGAAGCACGACGACAACTGCGCCCTGGTGGTCCCGGAGTTGAACAGGGTCGGGGTCGAGCACATGAAGTCGAACGACGACAACAGCTCGTAGAACTCGATCGCCCGAGCCTCGCGGTCGTCCTCGCGCAGCGCCAGCCCCATCGCCACCCGCATGAAGAACGACTGCGGCAACTCGTAGCGCACACCGCGGTCGTGCAGGAAGTAGCGGTCGTAGACCGTCTGCATCCCCAGGAAGTCGAACTGCCCGTCCCGCTCGGGACGGATGGCCGCGGCCATCCGGTCCAGGTCGAACGCGGCCAGCTCGGGGTCCAACCGCCCCAGCTCGATGCCCAGCCGCACGTACGCCGGGAAGTGGTCGGCGTAGGACAGCTCCGCCCCGATTGCCTCCACCGGGCGCCCCTCGACCCTGGTCAGCACCTCCCGCCGCAACCGGTCCAACAGCAGCCGGGCGGCGACGGAGGAGTAGTTCGGCTCGGTCTCCACCAGCGCCCGCGCCGCCATCACCAGCGCCACGGCCAGCTCGTCGACGGTGATCCCGTCGTGCAGGACCCGGCGCACCTCGCCCAGCACAGCCGCGGGCGAGACGTCGGCCAGTCCCCCGCACGCCTCGGCGACCACCACTGCGATCCGGTCCCAGTCGACCGGGCGCAGTTCACCGTCCGCGCCCTTCACGCGGAACCCGGGCGCGACGGGCGCGGTCTCCCGGGCCCGCGCGTGCTCCTCGCGGTGGAGCACGTAGGCGCGTGCAACCCGGTGGTGACCGTCGCGCATCAGCGCCAGTTCGACCTGGTCCTGGATCTGCTCGATGTGCAGCGGGTTCCCGGCGCCCGCGTGTTCGAGCAGCGCCTGCCGCACCTGGTCGGTCAGCTCCACCACCAACGGGCGCAGCCTGGACGAGGACGCCGCGGCGCCGCCCTCAACCGCCAGGAACGCCTCGGTCATCGCCACTTGGATCTTGGTGGCGTCGAACTCCGAAACGGCACCGTCGCGGCGGATGACCCGCACCTGCGCGCCTCCGCCACCCGTATCCGGATTCGTCGGCGTGGTCGTCGTTGTGGTCGTCACAGCCCTCTCCTCGCGGCCTGGAGCGGCCCGGGGCACGAGGCGACCACACAGGGGCGCGCACAACCGGCGCGCCATCCGTGTCGGCCCGCCCACGAGGCCCCGGACACGCGTGCGCCGGACGGCGCACGCGTCGACGGCAGGTCTTCGGACTCGCGGACACCCGGCTCCCAGCCGGACCTACTGGCCGTCGCTTCCCAAGGGCGCGAGCCCTCAGTGCTCTGTGACGACTGTCGTTTCCACTCACCGCTGCGGGGCAGTCCCGGAATCACACCGGGTTCCCTCTTGCCTCCTCCGCTCCCGGCGGGAGCGTCGGAACCATCGACGTGCGAGACACTACATGTTGTAGCCACGTCCACAAGCAACCCCATGTGGGTGTGCCGTGCGTCCCCTCACACGAGGCACGCCACCGGTTCGGCGACCGCGGTCGTCAACGCGGTCAGGCAGCGACAGCCACCGACACGCTCGCCGCGGAGGTCGCCGCGAACTCCCTGGCCGGGGTGCAGCACTACGTCCTGATGGGTGGCTCGTCGCGGCCGCGGTGCTGGTGCGCAAGCGCGGGTGAGTCACGCGTCCGGCCGGGCGGCGATGCCGTCGAGGACCTTGCCGAGGTGCCGTTCGAACCGCTGGTCGCCGTCGTCGCGGAGGTGGCCCGCCTCCTTGACCAGTGACGCGCCTCCGCCCAGCCAGGCGTCGCGCAGTGTCGTGGAGTAGCGCGTCGGATCGGTCTCGGCGGATTGGCGTCGTTCCTGTTCCTCGATGACAAAGCCGACAACAAAGGCGGTGACCACGTCGACGGCGTCGTCGGCGTCAGCGGGCGTCCAGCCTGCCGCGATCCAGCGTTCGAACAACGGCTCCTTCATGCGGACCACGTCCGGGTCGGTGATCCGGGTGCCGCTGAAGATGCGGGCCCCGTCGCGGTGGAGCAGGTACTCCGAGCGCAGGACGCGGGCGAAGGAGGAGAGGTCGTCCCGCCAGCCTGCGCCGGGCGGGATCGCCGCGAGGGCGCCGGTCACGCGGCGCATGACCTCGGTGGCCACCTCGTCGAGCAACTCCTGCTTGTTGCGCACGTGCCAGTACAGGGCGGAGGCGCGGACGTCCAGCCGGGACGCGAGCGCGCGGACGGTGAGGCCGTCCATGCCCTCGTCGTCGAGGAGTTCGAGCGCCGCCGTGACGATCCGCTCCCGGGTGATGCCCTTGGTCATGATTGACACCTTAACGGTGTTCAGGAACACTGGCCACATCATTGAACTTAGTTCAGGAGGACCTGATGCGTGCTGCGGTCGTCACCGCCCCCGATGTGCCACCCGCCTGCGCCGACTTCCCCGAGCCGACGATCCCGCCCGGTCACGAGCCACTGCGCCTCGTCGGAGCCGGCCTGCACAACATCGTCCGCGGAGTGGTCACCGGCAGGCACTACAGCCGCGGCCAGATGACGTATCCGCTGGTGCCGGGCATCGACGCGGTCGCACGCACCGGTGACGGGCGCCTGGTCTACACCGGATACGCGCGTCCTCCCTTCGGGACGATGGCCGAGCGGCTGGTCGCTCCGTTCCAGGCGGAGGTTCCGGCGGGGGCGGATCCACTCGCGATCGCCGCGGGCATGAACCCCGGCCTGTCGGGCTGGGTGGTGCTCGCCGCGCGGCGCAGGGAGGTGGGGGCTTTGGGCACCGTGCTGGTGCTGGGCGCGACCGGGATGTCGGGCAGCCTGGCGGTGCGGGGCGCGCTGGCTCTCGGGGCGGAGCGGGTCATCGCCGCCGGGCGCGACCCGGAGGCGCTGGAGCGGCTGCGCGGTGCCGGGGCGACGACGGTGTCACTGGCCCAGGACGGTCCTGACGGCCTGGAGAAGGCTCTGGCCGACGCTGTTGCCGAGGCGCAGCCCGGTCTCGTGCTGGACTACCTGTGGGGGCCTGTCGCCGAGGCCGCGTTCGCCGTGCTGGGGCGGGGCCGCGAGGACACCGAAGCGGACACGGTCTACTCGCAGATCGGCTCGCTCGCGGGTCTGGAGGCGTCGCTGCCTGCGGACCTGCTGCGCAGTCGGCGGGTCCGGATCACCGGGAGCGGCGTCGGATCGGTGTCCCCGGAGGAGATGCTCGCCGAGGCGCCCGAGGTCATGGCCCGCTTCGCCGACGGGTCGCTGCAGGTGCCCTACACGGCGTTCCCGTTGAGCCGGATCGGTGAGGCGTGGGCACATACCGGGCGCAGCCGGGCCGTCGTCGTGCCGGATTGAGTTGTCCATCAATCGATCGTTGTCGTGGAGGGGAAGAGCCATGCAGAAGAGGGCGCTGGTGGTGGGGCTCGGGATCGCGGGGATGTCCGCGGCGATCGGGCTGCGCCGGGCGGGGTGGACGCCGGTGATCGTCGAACGAGCAGCCGAGCGTCGGACGGGGGGCTACTTCATCTTCATGTTCCCGGAGGGTGTGCAGGCCGTGGCCGACCTGGGGATCGCCGACCACCTGCACACCCGCAACCCGCAATGGCGACCGGGCGGGAACTCGTGGTCGGTGGACCGCCGGGGCAGGCGCAAGCCGGTTCTGGGCCTGCTGGACGCGCCCAGCGGGCTGGCAGCGGTGCTGCGCGGCGACATCGAGGCCGCGTTGTGGCAGGGCATCACCGGCGACGGGACCGAGGACGCGGTCGAGGTGCGGTTCGCGACCACTCCGGTCGACATCACCGAAGGCGCACGCGGGGTGCAGGTCCTGCTTGAGGACGCCTGCACCGGGAAGCAGTACCGCGAGGACTTCGACCTCGTGGTCGGCGCGGACGGGATGCGCTCGAGCGTGCGCCGGATGGTGTTCGGCCCGGACGAGGACCACCTGGCGAACTGGAAGGCGGTGATCTGCGCGTTCCAGATGGAGGAGCAGGTGCCCTCCTACGAGGCGAGCGACAGCATCATCGTCTCGCGCCCGAAGCGTGCGATGTGGGTGTTCGGACTCGCCGACCACGCGCCCTGCGCATGGCTGACCTACCGCACCAAGGACATCCCGGACCGGTTCGCCGGGCCGTCGATCGAGCAGGTGCGCGCGGCCTTCTCCGGGATGGACGACGACCCCGTGGTGCGCCACGTCCTGAACTCCCTGGAGAAGGCCCCTGACCACGTGTTCGACTCGATCCACCAGGTGAAGATGCCCCGGTGGAGCAAGGGCCGGGTCGTGCTGGTCGGGGACGCGGCCTGGTGCATGAACACCTACTCGGCCATGGGCTCCTCGTCCTCGCTGCGCGGCGGCGCCGCACTGGGCGTGGCCCTGCGGGAGCACCCCGGCGACCTCACCGCCGCTCTGGACGCCTGGGAGACCGGCCTGCGCCCCTACATCACCCGCCAGCGGCGCTCCGCACGGGTCAAGCAACAGCGGTTCGTCCCGTCCAACCGCTCGGCCGAGGTGCTGGTTTCTGGCGTCCTCGATCTGGTCCGCAGGGTCGTCCACCGCAGGCTGGCAGCGGAGTTCACCGCAGCGACGGCTGCCGCCCCGTCCGTCACGGCGCGGTGACGGCCATGCGGAAGAGGGCGCTGGTGGTGGGGCTCGGGATCGCGGGGATGTCCGCGGCGATCGGGCTGCGCCGGGCCGGTTGGACGCCGGTGATCGTCGAACGGGCGCCCGAGCGGCGTACCGGGGGCTACTTCGTCGGGCTGTTCCCGGAGGGCAGGCAGGCCGCGGTCGACCTGGGCATCGCCGACCACCTGCACACCCGCAACCCGGAACGACGACCGGGCGGGAACTCGTGGTCGGTGGACCGCAGGGGCAGGCGCAGGCAGGCTCTGGGATTCCTGGACCAGCCCGGAGAGCCTGCAGCGGTGCTGCGCGGCGACATCGAGGCCGCGCTGTGGCAGGGCATCACCGGCGTCGAGGTGCGGCTCGGGACCACTCCGGTCGCGATCACCGACGGTCCTGCCGAAGTGCAGGTCCTGCTCGAGAAGGCCGGTACCGGTGCGCAGTACCGCGAGAGCTTCGACATGGTCGTCGGCGCGGACGGGATGCGCTCGAGCGTGCGCCGGATCGTGTTCGGTCCGGACGAGGACTACCTGACCACGTGGAACGCGATGATCTGCGCCTTCCGACTGGAGGAGCAGGTGCCCTCCTACGAGGCGAGCGACAGCATCATCATCGCGCGCGCGAAGCGGGCGGTGTGGGTGTTCGGGCTCGCCGACCACGCGCCCACCGCGCTGCTGACGTACCGGACGACAGACATCCAGGAGCAGTTCAGCGGATCGCGGGTCCAGCGGCTGCGCTCGGTCTTCTCCGGAACGGACGATCCCGTGGTGCGCCACGTCCTGGACTCCCTGGAAAAGGCCCCTGACCACCTGTTCGACTCGGTGCACCAGGTGAAGATGCCCCGGTGGGGCAAGGGCCGGGTCGTGCTGGTCGGGGACGCGGCGTGGTGCATGAACCTCTACTCGGGCATGGGTGCCACGTCCTCGCTGCGCGGCGGCGCCGCACTGAGCGCGGCCTTGCTGGAGCACCCCGACGACCTCGCCGCCGCTCTGGACGCCTGGGAGGCCGGGCTGCGCCCGTTCATCACCAAGCACCAGCGCACCGCGCGGCTCAAGCAGCAGATGTTCGTCCCGTCCAGCCGTCGGGCCGAGGCACTGCGTTCGGTCCTCCTCGGTCTGGTCCGCAGGATCCGCGGCCGTCGGCAGGCGGCGGAGGCGGGCGGTCAGCGAGCCCGGGCGCTGTCGGGTCCAGTCGTACGCCCTCGGCCCATGCCGACGCGACGGACTGGAGCCGGCCTACGGCGCGGAAGGTGTCAGGTCTTCCAGGGCGCGCTTCTGGCCGTGGGAGAAGATCACCGAGCTGCGGAACTGCACGACCTCCTTGCGGCTGCTGAGCTTGTCGACGAGGAAGCTGTGCAGGTGGGTCACGTCACCGACGCTCACGTGCAGCAGGAAGTCGTCGCCGCCCGCGAGGACGAACACGGCCATGACCTCGGGCATGGCCAACGCCTCGTCGTGGAACTTGCTGATCAGGGCCCGGGTCAGCGGGCGGATCTGGGCGAAGATCATCGCTTGCACCGGCCTGCCCAGTGACGCGAGGTCGACGTCGGCGTGGAAACCGGTGATCAGGCCGCGTGAACGCAACCGGCGGATCCGTTCGGAACAGGTGGAGGCCGCCACGCCCACCATCTCGGCGAGTTCACGCATGGGGATGCGCGCGTCCTGCTGCAAGGCTCGCACGAGCTGCCGGTCGACCCGATCGAGGTTCGGATTTTCAGTCATTTTTCGAACATACATCAGCATCAGGCGTGCGACTCCGATCGATCGCGGAAACTGGCGGCATGAGTCGAACAGATCTCCCATCCACTGTCGACCGCGCGGGTGTCGAGCACGAGGAACTGCACGTGGTCCGCGGGGCCCGCAGCGGCATCCCGATCGTCGTGGCGGTGCACTCCACGACACGCGGTCCGGCGATCGGGGGGTGCCGGATCAAGGCGTACCGCTCCGTTGGCGACGGCGTGGCCGACGCGTTGCGGCTCTCCCGCGCGATGACGCTCAAATGCGGGCTCGCCGACCTGCCGCACGGCGGCGGCAAGACTGTCGTGGTCCTCGGTGACTCACCGCTGGCGCCGCCGGTGCGCGAGAACCTCGTGCTCGACATCGCCGAGACGATCGGCGGGCTGGGCGGGCGCTATCGCACCGGACCCGACATCGGTACCACCCCACAGGACATGGCGGTGATCCACCGCCTCACCCCGGGGTGGGCGTTCTGCCGTCCCGAAGCGCTCGGCGGCAGCGGCAACTCGAGCGCGGCCACCGCCCGCGGGGTCCGCGCCGCCCTCGACGCCGCGGTAGCCCAGGTCCGTGGCGCCCGCGCCGTGACCGGCCTGCGGATCGGCGTCATCGGCTACGGCAGCGTCGGACGTCTCCTGGGCCGGTCGCTGGCCGCCGACGGCGCCGACGTGGTCGTCGCCGACCGGGACGACCGCCTCCGCGCGCAGGTGGAAACCGACGGTCTCACCTGGACCGCGTCGGACCTGCTGCGGCAGGACCTCGACATCCTCGTGCCCGCTGCCACCGGCGGGCTGCTGAGCCCCGAGACCGTCGCAGGCTGCACGATCCCGCTGATCGTCGGCCCGGCCAACAACCAGCTCACCGGCGACGAGGTCGCCACCCTCCTGCACGAGCGCGGCATCACGTGGATCCCGGACACGGTCGCGAGCGCAGGCGGCATCATCCACGCCGTCTGCCGCGAAGAGCTGGCCTGCGACGAACCGGAAACCGACGCCCGCATCGACGCCATCGGCGCCAAGGTCGACCGGCTCCTGGCCCACGCCCGAACCCACGGAACCACCCCGCTGCAGGCCGCACACGCACTCGCCACCCACCACCAGCCTGCAACGGCCTGAAAATCGCAGAGCACCACGCATCACGACCATCGCGCCCGGCACCCCTCAGCCGCCGTCCGACCCGCCTCCACCGGCTCGCAGGCGAGCGGGAGCAGCTGACCGTGCTGTGCCCGACCGAAACAGCCCGCCGCGCCCGCACCTACGAGGCGTGCCTGGCCGACCTCGCCGCCACCACCGAGTCCGACGCCGACCTCGTCGGCATGATCGTCACGGGCCCGCGCAACCAGGTCACCAAGCTGACCAAGCGGCTTCCCCTGCCGGACTGAGGCGACGGGTGCCCAGCCCCGTGGTCACTTCCCTCGCCGTTCGTCCGCGTGCTCCGAGACGAATCGCGCGGGGGTGCGGGTCGGCCGGTCAGGTCGAGCACCGTCGTGCTGCGGTGGAGCGATCCGGCCGGGCCGGTCCACCGCTGCGGCCTGCCCACTCCCCGCGCTCGCCTGCCGCAGCAGGGCCATGGCCGCCTCCGACGGTGACCCGGCGGGCGTCGTGCACACCACGACGGACTGCCCCGGCGAACGCGCGAGGACGAGGGTCTGCTGGGTGACGGTCACCGCGCCGACGACCGGATGGCGCAGCTCGTAGGTGGCGGCGTCGCACGGCGTCACACGGTGGTCACCCCACAACGCCACGAATTCCGGGCTTTTCATCGTCAGCTCGCCGATCAGCTCGGCGAGCAGCCGGTCCTCCGGATGACGGCCGACGGCGATCCTCAGATTGCCCACGACCGCGCGCACCTTGCGCCGCCAGTCCCCGTAGAGCCCCCGGCAGTGCGGGTCCAGGAACAGCATCCGGCTCATGTTCGGCCTGCGCGCGGGGTCCTCCGGGCTCAGCGGGTCGACGTGCCCGGCGAGCAGGGCGTGGCCGAGCGGGTTCCACGCCAGCACGTCCGTGCGCCTGCCGAGGACAAGCGCCGGGACGCCGTCGAAGGAGCGCAGCAGGTCCCGCGTCTCGTCGGCGAGCTTCTCGGGGCGGGGCCTTCGCGCCTGCGGTACCCGGCGGGTGGCACCGGCGAGGCGTTCCAGGTGGTCCCGCTCGTGGTCGTCGAGCAGCAGGGCGCCTGCGATCGCCTCCAGCACCTCCGCCGACGCGCCACGGGACAGGCCCTGTTCGAGCCGGGTGTAGTAGGACACGCTGACCCCCGCCAGTTGCGCCAACTCCTCCCGGCGCAGCCCCGCCACCCGCCTGCGCGGCCCGAGGTCGTGGAGCCCCACGTCTTCCGGGCGCAGCCTGGCCCGCCGTGCCTGCAGGAAGTCGCCGAGCGGGCTTGGTCCGTCCACCACTCCACTATCCACGCCTGCGGCACCGCCCAGCCACACCCTGCCGGGGGTAGGACAAGGCGGGGCTGGTCGGCCCGCGCGGACGCGATCAGGCTCGACCTGGTCAGGGCAGTCGCCCGCCACTCACGAGGAGTGATCATGGATCAGATCGAGCTGGGCGACGTGACCGTCACCCGCGTCAAGGAGTACTACGGCTCCGTCGAGATGGGCCCCGCGGACTTCTTCCCCGACAGCCCCGACGGCGCCTGGGACGAGCACCGGAGCTGGCTCGCCCCGGACTTCCTGGACGCGGGCACCGGCGAATGCCGCTCGGCCATCCAGACCTGGCTGCTGCGCAGCGAAGGCCGCACCATCCTCGTCGACACCGGGGTCGGCAACCACAAGGACCGCCCCTACGCGCCCGTCTGGAACCGGCTGGACACGAACTACCTGGACAACCTCGCCGCCGCCGGAGTCCGGCCCGGAGACGTCGACGTCGTCATCAACACCCACCTGCACATCGACCACGTGGGCTGGAACACCCACCTCGACGGCCGGACCTGGGTGCCGACCTTCCCGAACGCCGAGTACCTGATGACGCGGCAGGACTTCGACTTCTGGAACCCGGCCAACAACCACGAACCGGTGCTGGGTCGCGGCAACCAGAACGTCTTCGAGGACAGCGTCGCCCCGGTGCACGAGGCCGGGCTGACCCACCTGTGGGACGGCTCGTACCGGATCGACCGGAACCTCCGACTGGACCTCGCGCCCGGCCACACCCCCGGGTCGTCCGTGCTGACCCTGCAGTCGGGCGGCGACCGCGCGCTGTTCGTCGGTGATCTGGTGCACACCCCGCTGCAGCTCGTGGAACCGGATACCAACTCCTGCTTCTGCGAGGACCCGGCCGAGGCCCGGGCGACCCGCCACAGGCTCCTCGGCCGCGCGGCCGAGGACAACGCGCTGGTCTTCCCCGCTCACCTCGCAGGCCAGGGCGGCGCCGAGGTCGAGCGCGACGGGTCGAAGTTCGCCATCAAGGAGTGGGCGGGCTTCTCCCGCATCGCCTGAGTCCAGTGGGGCAGGCCCCCTGCCCCGCAGCAACCCGAGAGAGGAAGCGTTCCCGTGCCCCAGCAGGCAAATCCGATCGTCGACACCCCGGCGGGCGCCGTGCGCGGTGTTCGTGACCGCTTCGGCGAGCTCTACCGTGCCGTCCCGTACGCGGCGGCACCCACGGGCGCAGGCCGGTTCGCGCCGCCGGCGTCCCACCCGGGCTGGTCCGGTGTCCGGGACGCCACCGCACCGTCGCCGACCGCACCGCAGCCCGCCCGGGACTTCGGGCGGCTCGACATGATCCCCTACTTCGGCCCGGGCTGGGTGCGCGGCGAGGAATACCTGACCGTCGACGTCCGCACGCCCGGCACCGACAGCGGGAAGCGGCCGGTCATGGTCTTCGTGCACGGCGGCGGCTTCGTCACCGGCTCCACCCGCGCCGCGCTCTACGACGGCCGGGCGTTCGCCCGCGACGGCGTGGTGCTGGTGACGGTGAACTACCGCATCGGCATCCCCGGCTTCCTCGACCTGGAGGGCGCCCCTGCCAACCGCGGACTGCTCGACGTCCTCGCCGCGCTCGGCTGGGTGCGGGACACGATTGCCGCGTTCGGTGGCGATCCCGGGAACGTCACGCTGTTCGGCCAGTCCGCGGGTGCCACCATCACCGCAGCTCTGCTGGCGACGCCGGAAGCCAAGGGGCTGTTCCGGCGCGCGATCGTCCAGAGCGGCAGCGGCACCGGCGCCTTCACCCCCGAGCAGGCGCACCGGGTCACCGCGGCGGCCGCCTGGGCACTGGGCGTGCCGCCCACAGCGGAAGCCTTCGCCGAGATCCCGGACGAGAGGTTCCTCGAGATCCTGCCTGCTCTCGCGGGGATCGACCTGCGGACCGCGACGGCCACGGACCCGCTCGTCGAGCTGAGCCCGTTCTCCCTGGTCCTGCCCGTGCAGCCGGTCGACGCCCTGGCGGAGGGGCCTGCGGGAGAGGTCGACCTGCTCATCGGCACCAACACCGAGGAGGGCCACCTCTACCTGGTGCCGCAGGGCAAGCTGGAATCCTCCACGGACGACGACGTACTCGCCGTCGCGGCGAAGGTCGACGCGGACCCCACCGCCGTCGTCGCGGCCCATCGGGCGACCCGGCCAGGGGCGACCCCGGGCGAGTTGCGCTCCGCGGTGCTGGGCGAAGGACTCTTCGGGGCAGGCACCGCGCGGATGATCGAGGCCCACGCCCGGCTGTCCGGTGGCCGCACCCACGTCTACTCGTTCGGCTACCGCTCGACGGCACTGGACGGGCGGCTGGGCGCCACCCACACGGTCGAACTGCCCTTCGTCTTCGACATCGCCGATGAACCGTGGCTGCACGGCGACGCCGGTCTGCTCGGGCCCGACCCGGCGCCCGCCGGGCTCGCGGCCCGCGTGCACGGCGCCTGGGTCGCCTTCGCGACCCACGGCGACCCCGGCTGGGCCGCGTACGACCCCCGGCGGCCCCAGGCGGAAACCCTGGGTGGCTGAAAGATCCACCGGGCGGACGACCTGGACGAGCGGTCACTCGGCCGAAGCTGATCGCGCGGCACGAGGCCATCGGTCGCCGGGACACACCCACCGTGCCCGACACAGAGAGCCGGTCGGGCGTACCTCAGGTGACTCATTGCGCACCGCGCCATTTCTTGGCGGGTGGGCGAGCGGCGCTGATGCCCTCGAGGACCAAGTCGGTGCCGGTGCGGAACTGCCCCGCGCGGGGTGCCCGTCGCGGGCAAGGTCGGCAAGCAGGCGGCAGGCGGTGTCGAACGCCGCCCACCACGTCTCGGACACCTGGTCGGGTGCCACGTCGGTGATCGTGTGCGCGTCGGTGGTCATCAGCCGCCGCACGGTCTGGGTCCACCGCTCGGCGCGCCGGGAATCGGTGTGGTGGGGGTGGGTGGCGGGCCGGAGTGCGGCGACCTTGGCCCAGACGTCGCCCTGATCGAACCAGTCCGGCCCTGCGGCACGCAGCAATGTGGAGTGCCATGGAGTTCTCGGACATCGACCCCAAGTAGAATGGGGTCAGTCGATCGGAGAATTGTCATAGGTCAACGCCGTCGTCGTTTCTCGCCGGAGTTCAAGGACGAGGCCGTGAACATGGTGGAGTCCGGGATCTCTGTCGCGGAGGCCGCCCGCCAGTTGGGCCTGGTGGAGCAGACACTGCGAAACTGGGTCGAGGCCCACTGCAAGAAGCACCCGAAAGGCACCGCACCGTTGGGGGTGGACGAGCGTGCCCGGTTGCGGGAGCTGGAACGGGAAAACCGGGAACTGAGGGCGAAGAACGAGTTCCTGGGAAAAGCCGCGGACTTCTTCGCCCGCGACTGCCGGTGACCGAGATCTTCGAGTTCATCGACGGCGAAAAGGCGAACACCCGGTGGCGTCGATGCGCAAGTGGATGGGGGCGTCCCGGTCCGGATTCCACAACTGGCGCACCCGGCCGAACTCGGCCACCGCCGAACGGCGGGAATCGTTGAAAGACGAAATCGGAGGTGTTGTCGGCGCGGTTGGTGCCGGATGGATTGTGGGTGTTATGGAGCGTTGATCCCGGGTTCGCTGCCCGTCCGCAGGGTGGTGGGACGGCGCCGGTGGGTGATCGGGCGGTGTTCACCGCGATCGTGTTCGTGCTGAGCAGTGGGTGTACGTGGCGGATGTTGCCGTCGTCGTTCGGGGTGACGGTGCCGACCGCGCACCGCAGGTTCACCGACTGGACCAAGGCCGGCTTGTGGGGGCGCATCTATCGGGCAGTCCCGGCGGTGCACCGGCGAGGCGGCAGCCGCCGGTTCCGCCCGGACAAGCTCCACGCGGACAATGCCCACGACGTGAAAGAACTGCGTCGATGGCTCATCGACCGCGGCATCATGGTCCGCATCAGCCGCCGCGACATCGACACCTCCGACAGACTCGGCAGGCACCGCTGGGTCGTCGAACGCACCCTCGCCTGGCTCACCAACGGGTACCGGCGCCGCTGAGGTGCCGGTCTACGAGTACGGCGCCGACCGCAGGGTCGGGTCGAGCACGCTGTCGCTGGGCGGGTCGCCGGTGTTCGTGGCCGAGGGGCTGTTCGCCGACCGGATCGTGGCCGACTGCGAGCGGGCCGGGGTGCCGGGTGAGGCGCTGGTGCTCGCGCCCAGCGCGGCCCGGACGTTCGCCCGCCGGTTCGCCAGGGACGTGGCCGAGTCGCGCAAGGCGGTGCCGCTGCTGCTGCGCCGGGGCTGCGGCTATGGCGCAGCAGCAGCGCGGTGGTGCGCCGGTGCGAGCAGGCCGGGATGGTGCGCTGCGCGGTGGAGGAGTCGGCTGCCCGGGTGCGCCCCAGGGTGGGGAGCGCCCGATAAGTCTGGTTTGGTGTTGACTGGCGGCATGGAGAACACCTACGAGAACCTGGCCGAGTTCACCGATGTCGACCAAGCGGCGGACCCTGCGGTGTTCGTCGACCTCTTGCAGCGGCTGGACGCGATGCCGCAGACGGTGCGGCTGCGCGAGCTGAGCTACGCCCGGCTGGGGACGGGCCGCGGGGTGGATGTGGGGTCGGGGCGGGGCACCGTCGTGGCGCAGTTGACCGCGCGCGGGCTGACGGCCTTCGGGGTCGACCTGAGCGCGGCGATGGTGGCCGAGGCCGAGCGCCTCAACCCGGGGCACGACTTCCGCGTCGGCGACGCCTACGCGCTGCCCGCGGGCGACGGGGAGCTGGACTGGTACCACTCCGAGCGCGTCTACATCCACCTCGACGACCCCGACCGCGCCGCCGCCGAGGCGTACCGGGTGCTGCGCCCCGGCGGCCGGGTCGTGCTCGTCGACCTGGACTCCGACGCGATGTCGGTGGCCACCGACCACCCGCGCGCCGCCCGCGCCGTGCTGGCCGCGTCGTCGGACAACCTGGCCAACGGCCGCTCCGGCGTGCGCGCGGCCGACACGCTGCGCGCGGCGGGCTTCGTCGATGTCGAGGTCCAGCCGTACTCGCCGGTGCACACCGACCCGGAGGTGGTGTGGCCGCTGTACCCGGGGCCGGGGCTGGCCATCGCGCAGCAGACCGGGGCGATCACCGCGGCCGAGGCCGAGGCGCTGACCGCCGAGGCGCGGCGGCGGGGCGCGGACGGCACGTTCCTCGCGGTGCCCGCGCTGTTCGTGGTGTCGGCAGGCAAGCCCGCCTAGGGGCTGTTCGAGGTTCGGATCATGTGGTTGAGGTGAGGGTCCTCGGCCACATGACCGCTGCTTCCGGTTGGCCTGCCGGTCGATCTTCTCCGGGATCACCGCTGTGATCCGGCGGCCACGCAGGTAAGCCCGGTTGGCCTTGCAGGAGTACGCCTTGTCCGCGGCCACCGCGCCCGGACGGGTGCGGGGCCGACCGGATCCGCCGGGGACCCGGATCTGGTTGAGCACGGCCTGCAACTGCGGGCAGTCCGCACCTGGGGCCGGGTGTGAGCACGAACGCCAGTGGCAACCCGCGCGTCGACCGCGGCGTGGACCTTGCTGCTCAGCCTGCCCCGGGACCGGCCGCCTTCGCCCGCGCCGTGCGGCGCCGCCGGAGGGCGGCACGATCCTGATCGGCAGAGGTGCCCGCGCTTTCCTGATCCGCCGCGGCCCGTGGCTGATCACCCGCAGCACCCGCTGCCGGGTGGGCAACGGAGCCCCTTCTTCCTTCGTCAGCGCCCTGTTCCAGCGCATCGAGGGTCTCTCCGGCGATCGCAGGCCCGGCCGATTCGTGGTGCGCCCGCACAATCGTGGAGTCCACGCTGAGCAGTTCCAACCCGACCTGCCCGCGGGACCCGGCCTCGGCGGTCAACACGTCCATCAGTGCCTGGAACACCCCGGCCTTGGCCCAAGCCCGTTGAACTGCTCCTGCACCCGCAGGCAACGGCCCCGTGGCCGTGGCCGCCACCGGCACACACGTTCCGGCGCCGCGGGCGGCCGACCGGCTGGGCTCGGGCAGGAACCGGCCTCAGCCGAAGCCGGTGAGCGCGGCCGGCAGGCCCACGACGACGGCGACCCCGGCGCCGGTCGTGGCCGCGTCTCGGTGCTTGCCGCGAATGCCCATGCGCCCAGTCTGACAGGGGTCGACCGAGTCGGCGGGTCAGAAGTGGACGCGAACGGTGGAAAGGACAATCGCCACCGCGACTACCGGAGTGGCGGTCGGAGTGGCGGTCGGCAGCGGGTGGTCCGGCCCGGTGGGGTGACTCGCCCACCGTGGTTCAATAGATCCGTTTTATTACTTTTGCCCATTTCGGGGAGGGTCTCGGCGTGTCGGGGAGCACCGTGGTGCGAACGCCCAGGCGGGTGGCGTTCGCGAGCGCGATCGGGACGACGATCGAGTGGTACGACTTCTACCTCTACGCCACGGCGTCGGCGCTGGTGTTCAACAAGGTGTTCTTCTCGTCGGTCGACCCGGCGACCGGGACGCTGGCGGCGTTCGCGACGTTCGCGGCCGGGTTCGGCGCGCGGCCGATCGGCGCGGTGGTCGCCGGGCACCTCGGCGACCGGATCGGGCGCAAGGCCGTCCTGGTCGGTGCGCTGCTGCTGATGGGCGCCGCGAGCACGCTGATCGGCCTGCTGCCCACCTACGCCACGATCGGCGTGCTCGCGCCTGCGCTGCTGGTCGTCCTGCGGACGCTGCAGGGGCTCGCGGTCGGCGCGGAGTGGGGCGGGGCGGCGATCCTGACCGTCGAGCACGCGCCGCCGGGCAGGCGCGGCTGGTTCGGCGGCTTCACCCAGATCGGCTCCCCGGCGGGCATGCTGCTGGCGACGGGCGTGTTCTGGATCACCCGGACGGCCGCCGGGCCCGAGGCGTTCCTGGCGTGGGCGTGGCGGCTCCCCTTCCTGCTCAGCGTCGTCCTGGTCGGCGTCGGCCTGGCGGTGCGGTTGCGGCTGCAGGACGCCCCGGAGTTCCAGCGGTTGCGCGACCAGGGCGGAGTCGCCCGCCTGCCGGTCCTGGAGGTGCTGCGCGCGGCGCCGGTCCCGGTCCTGCTGACGACGGGCCTGCGGCTGTCGCAGATCGGCCTTTACGTCCTGCTCACCACCTACGGCCTCAGCTACATCTCGGCCAACCTCGGCGAGGACAGCGATGCAGGCCTGATCGCGGTGGTGGTGTCCTCAGCCGTGTCGATCGGCACGACCCTGGTGTGGGGCGGGCTCACCGACAGGTTCGGGCGCAAGCGGCCCTACCTGTTCGGGGCCGTGGGCGCCGTCGCCGCGCTGGCGTTGTTCTTCCTCGCCGTCGACACCGGGTCCACCGTGCTCATCGTGCTGGCGGTGGTGCTGGCCACGAGCGTGTTCTTCGACGCGATGGCCGCCGGGCAGCCCGCCTGGTTCTCCGAGCTGTTCCCGCTGCACCTGCGCTACAGCGGGGTGTCGCTGGGCTACCAGATCGGGTCGGTGCTCGCGGGCGGGTTCACGCCGCTGATCGCCGCGGCGCTGGTGCTGGCGGGCGACGGGCGGCCGTGGTGGGTGCTGCTGTACTACGCGGGCCTGGCGGCGGTGACGATCACGTGTGCCGCGCTGGCCCGGGAGACGGCGTTCGAGGAGCGGCTCGACCGGACCTGACCAGCAGGGCCAGCCCCGCGCCGACCGCGGCGACCACCCCCAGCGCGGTGAACAGCGACTCGACGCCCGACCCGGCCGCCACGAGCAGCCCGACGACCAGCGGCCCGGCGATCCCGCCGAGCCGCCCGAAGCCGGTGCACCAGGCCACGCCCGTCCCGCGCACGGCGGTGGGGAACGTGGCGGTGGCCAGCCCGATCACCAGGATCTGCGTCCCGGTCGTGCCCAGCCCCACGACCGCGACCAGCACCGGCACCACGGCGGCGGGGGGCTGCGAGCCGATGAGGAGCATGCCCGCGCCGCCGAGCCCGAAGCAGCCCGCCACCACCCGCCGGGGCCCGAACCGCTCCGCCAGCGGCGAGGCCAGCAGCGCCCCGACGACCGCGCCGCCGTTGAGCACCAGCAGCAGCACCAGCGACCCGCGCGAGCCGAACCCGGACCGCCCCATCAGCTCCGGCAGCCACGTGCTCAGCGCGAACACCAGCAGCAGCCCGATCCCGCTCACCACGCCGAGCAGCACCGCGGGCAGCAGCGTCGGACCGGTGAACAACCCGGCGAACCCGGACCGCCCCCGCTCCCGCCCGCGCCACGCGGGCGACTCCGGCAGCCGCCACCACGCCAGCGGCAGCAACGCCACCAGCGGCAGCGCCCCGATCCAGAACAGCCCCCGCCACCCGACCGTGTCCAACAGGGACAGTGCGGCGACCGTGCCGAGGACGCTGCCGAGCGGGATGCCGCAGTAGGCGACCGTCGTGCAGAGCTGCCCGCGCCCCGGCGGCGCCAGCTCGGACACCAGCACCCCGGTCGTCGCCACGACGACCCCGATCCCGATGCCGGTCACCAGCCGCCACGCCCCGAACGCCTGCGTCGACGAGGTCAGCGCGGTCGCGCCCATGCCCACGGAGAACCACGCGTACCCGCCCAGCAGCACCGGCCGCCGCCCCCACCGGTCCGACACCGCGCCCGCGGCGAGCGCGCCGACCAGCACCCCGATGAGCGCGTAGCTGCCCAGCGCACCGGCCGCCGCGGGGGTCAGCGCCCCGATCTCGCCCGGCGAGCGCAGGAACAGCGGCACCAGCGCGCCGTAGACGACCAGGTCGTACCCGTCGAACACCAGCCCGGCCGCGCCCAGCGCGACCGGCCAGGCCAGGTCGTTCCTCACGCGCCCCACCGCACCGGCAGCGCGGCCAGGTTGAGGTGGCGGCCGTTGGCGTAGTGCCTGCGCACGGGCCCGTCGAGGGTCATCGGCGGCGCGGCGGCCAGCTCGTCGAGCACGGCCACGATCTGCCTGCGGCCGAGCTGGGCGCCCAGGCAGAAGTGGATGCCCTGGCCCAGCGACAGGTGCCGGGCCGGGCCCCGGTCGAGCCGGAACGCCTCCGGGTCGTCGAACCGCTCGGGGTCGCGGTTGGCCGCGCCCACGGCCAAGAGCACCCGCGACCCGGTCGGGATGGTCGTGCGCCCCACCTCGACCTCGCGCGTGGTGACCCGGCTGCCGTGGTCGACGGGCGCGTCCAGCCGCAGCGACTCGTCGACGGCGGCCGGGCGGGCGCCCGGGTCCCGCGCGAGCCGGGCGGCCAGGTCCGGGTCCTGGGCCAGGCGCCAGAGCAGGTGCCCGGTGGTGTTCATCGTGGTCTCGTGCCCGGCGATGGCGAACGCGACGAGCATGACCCGCAGTTGCTCGTCGGTGACCGGCGCGCCGTCGACCTCGGTGCGGACCAGCTCGGCCAGGTAGGTGCCGTCGTGGTCGCGGCGGGCGCGGGCGATCTCGGCGTCGAGCAGGGCGGCGAACTGCGGCCAGAACTGCCCGCCGGTGGCCATCCTCGACCACGTGGTGCGGGTCAGCTCCAGGATCTCGCCGCGGGCGGCGTCGGAGAACCCGATGGTGGTGGCCAGCACCGCCAGCGGCAGCGTGGTCGTCAGCTCCGCCACCAGGTCCGCCGACCCGCGCGCCACCAACGGCCGCACCACCTCGGCCGCGAGCCGGTCGATGCGCGGCTCCACCGCGCGCACCGCCGCCGCGGCCAGCGCCGGGCGCATCAGCGAGCGGAACGCGGTGTGCTCGGGCGGGTCGTACTCCAGCGGTGCGAACCTGGGCTGGTCGGCGCCGCGCGGGAAGAACACGCCCTGCGCCGACGAGAACGTCCCGTGGTCCTTGAGCGCGTCGAACACGTGCCGGTAGCGGGCCAGGACCCACAAGCCGCCGTGCGCCGCGGAGTGCACGGGCTCGCCGACCTCGCGCAGCCGCCGGTGCACGGCCACGGCCACCTCGGGGGTGAACTCGGGGTCGTGGTGGTCGAAGCGCGCGACGAGCCGGTCGACGGCGCCGCTCACGCGGGTCGCTCCACGACCACGGCCGTCCAGGTGTACCCGCCGCCGCCGTTGAAGACCGCGGCCTTCTCCCCCGGGCCGAGCAGGGTGGTCAGGTCGGCGAGGTTGGCGAGCAGGTCGCCCGCGCCCAGGTGCCCGGTGTGCTCGCCGCGGTCGAGGACCTCGGCGGTGGTGATCTCGCCGAACACCGGCCGGTACAGCTCGTAGGTCAACCGCCCGATCCGGGGCAGCAGCAGGTGGCGCAGGTCGTCGAGGGCGACGCCCGCGCGCTCGGCGGCCTCGGTGACGACCTGCTTGGCCTTGCCGGTGGCGGTCTCGGTGAACGCCTCGCGGGTGTGGGCGGCGAAGAACGCCTTCTTGGTGCGGGCCAGGTCGATCGGGGCGCCCTGGTCGTAGCGGCCGGTGCTGAACGGGTCGTCGCCGCGGTGCATGCCCTCCAGCCGCGGGGCCGAGGCGCTGGCGATCCCGAGCAGGCGCAGCGCGTCCGCGGGCCCGGGCGCGGCGGCCAGGACCATCGCGGTGCCCGCGTCGGCGTGCACCAGGCCGCGGTCGGAGCGCCAGCGGTCGAAGCCGGGCAGGCAGAAGCGGTCGCCGGTGGTCACCACGGCCAGGCCGTCCGGGTGGGCGTGCAGCCAGCTCTCGGCGAGCTCGGTCGCCGCGGCCCCGCCGTTGGACAACTGCCGGACGCCGATGGGGAGCGCGTCGCCCGCGCCGACCTGGTCGGCGATGTAGTGCGGGGGCGACCACAGGTCGTGGCCCTGGTACTCGGTCCAGGCGTGCAGCAGCAGCCCGACCCGCGCGGGGTCCACACCGGACTCGGCCAGCGCGGCGCGGGCCGCGTTGGCGGCGAGGACGGGGCCGGGCAGGTCGGGTCCGGCGACGGGGATGGACGAGTAGCCGGACCGCTCGACGTCCTGCTCGGTCATCCGGCCGTCGGCCAGGGCCTCGGCCAGGGTCTCGCGGGTGTCGGGCAGCCAGGTCGAGACGGCGCGGACGCAGATCACGGGTCCTCCTCGCGGTGCGGCGGGAACACGATGTCGAGCGGGTCGGACCCGGCGGGCAGGTGCTCGTCGGTGACCCACCGGACCAGGCGGCGGGCGGGCTCGAACCCGTCCTGCGGCAGCGCCGGGTGCACGCTGACCGCGCAGCCCAGCTCGACCGTGCGCTGCACCCCGACCAGTGGGAGCACCTCGCGCAGCCGGTGGCGCAGGGCTGCCGGGTACACCCCGACCGTCTGGGTGGCGGCGTCGAGGTGCCGGGCGGCGTCCTCGGCGGTCTCGACGGGGACGATGTTGGCCACCCGCCCGGCCAGCGACCCGGCGAAGCCGACCGGCTCGTCGAGGTGCGAGACGATCACCGCGCCCTCGTCGGCCTCGCCGCCGACGACGGTGTGGAAGCCGCCCGCGCGCAGCGCGCGCAGGCCGGCCCGCAGTTCGGTGTCGACCCGCCCCGCCGCGGTGGACACGGTGGGCGGCAGCTCTTGCAGTTCCGCGTAGACGCGGCGGGCGAGGTCTTCTGCGGCCCCGGTGTCGCACACGGCGTAGACGACCCGGGCGTTCACGCAGCCGACCTGGTTGAACGCGCCCACGTCCAGTGCCAGCCTGCGGGCGACGTCGTCGAGCGCGGCAGGCTCGAACGCCTCCGGGCCGAGGATGGTGGCGCTGCGCTTGGGGTCGAAGGTGACCAGCTCCAGGCCCGGCTCCAGGTAGCGCACGACGTGCTTGACCGAGGCCATCCCGCCCCAGGCCACGATCTTGTCGAACGCGGCCGGGTGGTAGAGCCGCCGTTCCAGCGCCTCGTCGCCGCCCTTCCAGTAGGCCACCGACACCGCGCGGGTCAGTGGGTGGCCCGGGGCCATGTCGATCATCGTGCGGGCCAGCGCGACCATCGTCAGCGGGTCGTTGGACGGGGTCTTGACGACCGCCTCGCCGCGCGTGACGGCCGTGCGGACCAGGGTCATGGCCGCGATCAGCGGGCTGTTGCCCGCGATGACGTGCACGGACCGCACGCCGAACGCGTGCACCGCGCCGACGCGGCCGTCCGCCATCCGCCGCTCGGGCCAGCCGGTCAGCACGTCACGACCGATCGCGGCGACGACCTCCTCGGTGGCCTGGCGGGCGAACAGGCCGGGCAGCAGCCGGTAGTTCGAGCGGACCAGCCCCGGCGGGGTGTCGGCGAGCCCGGCCGACCGCTCGACCGCCTCGTCCAGGTACTTGTTGTCGACGAGCCTGGCCCCCAGCTCGGCCAGGTAGTCGAGGACCTCGTCGAGGTCGAGCGCGGCGAGTTCCCGGCTCAGCGCCAGGTTCCGCCTCCCCAGGCGTGGCACGACCGCGGCCGGGTCGGCGACGGCGAAGCCGGTCTCGCCGCGACCGCCGAACTCGACCAGCGGGCCCTCGACCAGCTCGCCGCGGACGACGGCGGGGACCGCCACGGCCATCACGACCCCCCGCTCAGGTGGTCCAGGGCGGCGCGGTGGGCGGAGTCGGTCGCCGCGCAGTTGATCTTGTCGACGTCGCCGACGTCCTTGAGCCGCCGGATGCCGTCGTGCACCTGCGGGGTGGACCGCCCGCACGCGCAGGGCTCGTAGGCGACCGTGATCCGGTCCTCGGACCGGAAGCCGCCCCAGTGGGTGCGGGCGAGCAGGTCGAAGAACGCACCCCGCCCGGTCTGGGTGCCGGTGCGCGGCAGCGGCTCGTCGGTGGCCGGGTCGAGGACAAACGCGACCGTCCACGGCTCCAGGTGGTAGCGGCCCTCGCCGCACATCGGGTGCAGCGCGGTGGTCTCGGTCATCGCGTAGATGTGCTGCAAGCGGTCGGCCCCGGTGAACCGCAGCACCCGGTCCTGCCAGTCGTCGGGCATGTGCGCGCCCTTGGTGCCCCCGCCCGGCTCGATGAGCGAGTCGGCGGCGAACAGGCCGTCGAGGCCGCGGTCGAGCCCGGCCGTCGCCACCTGGTGCAGCGTGTTCCAGGTGTTCATCAGGTACACGCGCCGCCCGCGCAGGGTGTCGGCAAGGCGCTCGACGAACCCGGGCATGGCCGCCTCGGACTCGCGGCGCAGCACCTCGAACTCCTCGCGGCGGGCCAGCAGGTCCGGGTCCGCGTCGACGTCCTCGCCGCGGGCGCGGGCGGCGGCGATCTGCCCGGCGAGCAGCATGACGTCGGCGCTCATCCGGCCCGGGTGCATGGCGTGCACGTTGTCCTCACCGCCGGCCACGTGCTCGGCGAGGGCGTCGGCGCAGCGCATGATGCCGCTGCGGCCCCCGCGGATCATCGGCCACACCACCGGCACCGGGTCGCCGCCGCCGCGCACCCTGGCGCCGACGACGGAGAACATGGCGTCGACCTCGCTGTGGGTGTGCGGGACGAACGACATGGTGCCCGAGGTGACCGACGAGTGCTGGACCCGCAGGTCGGTGCTGGCGTCCAGGTCGGCGAGCCAGTCGTCGATGGAGGTCGCCGCCGCCGCCCGCGCGCCGGAGAGGTCCACTGTGGTCAGTCGGCCGAGCCAGCCGGTGAGCACGTCGAACCGCTTGCGGCGCAGCAGCGAGGCCGGGTAGGACTTGTAGACCTCCGGGGAGAACAGCAGCGGGATCGCGTCGCCGAGGGTCTCGATCGCCTCGACGCCGGTGTCGGCGACCATGGCGTCGAGCACCGCCAGCCGGCCGCGCAGGTCGGCGAACCGCCGCCGCAGGGCCGCCAGCTGCAGGTCGGCCAGCTCGGTCTGCCCGAGCCGGTGCAGCGCGCGGTAGTCCCCGCCCGCCCAGGCCAGCGGGTCGTCGGCGAAGAGCTCCTCGGTGGTCGCGGTCTGACTGCTCACGTGTCGTGTCCTTCCGGTGGTGCGACCCTGCTCGCCAGGTGGGCGCCGATGGCGGCGGCGGTCGGGTGGTTCCACAGCAGGGTGGGCGCGAGCGCGACCCCGGTCAGCCGCTCGAGCCGGACCCGCAGCACCGCGCCGAGCAGCGAGTCGACCCCCTGCTCGCCGAGCGCGGCGTCGGCGTCGAGGGAGTCCGGGTCGACGCCGAGGACCGCCGCGGCGCACGCGGTCGCGCGCGCGGTCAGCTCGGCGGTCAGGTCGGCGCCCGTGAGCCCGGCCCAGCTCGGCGCGTCGCCGTCCTCCGCCGGGGGGTCGATCTCCAGCGCGGCCAGCAGCGGCGGGCGCGGGCCGGGGTGGTCGGTGCGGACGGGCAGCACCGCGACCGGCCCGCCGCCGAGGTCGTGCCGGGCGGCCAGGACCCGGTCGAGCGCGGCCAGCGACCGCTCCGGGGTGAGGTCGGCGCTGCCGCGCGCGTCCAGCTCGACGTCGGTGGCGGCGGCCGAGGTCGCCATGCCCAGCCCCCGCCAGGAGGTCCAGGCGATGGACACGCACCCGGTGTCGCCCCGCGCGCGGCGCTGCGCGGCCAGCGCGTCCAGGAAGCCGTTCGCGGCGGCGTAGGCGGCCTGGCCTGGCAGGCCGAGCAGCGGTCCGACCGAGGAGAACAGGACCAGGAAGTCCAGCTCCGGGAACAGCTCGTCGACGACCTTCGCGCCCTCGACCTTGGCGTGCAGCACCACCCGCAGGTCGTCCTCGGACAGCTCGACCGCCGGGGCACTGCGCACCTGGCCCGCGGCGTGCACGACGCCCCGGACCGGCGGCACGGGCAGCTCGGCCAGCGCGGCGCGCACGGCCGCGGGGTCGGTGACGTCGGCGGCGACCGCGAACACCGTGGCCCCGGCCCCCTCGATGGCCCGCACGGCGCGCACCACCGGGTCGTCCTCGGCGGCCCCGCGCGCCGGCAGCGGGGTGCGGCCGAGCAGCACGAGCCTGCGCGCGCCGCGCT
>NZ_JAJCXD010000004.1:11287-58932 GCF_021056305.1 Actinokineospora sp. PR83 | reverse complement strand
CCCGGCGCACGCGCCGACGGCCGGCCCCGCGGGTGCGGGACCGGCCGTCGGCGGCGGGGACTGGGGCGCGGCGGGGGCGGGCTAGCTGGCCCGTGCGGGCACCTCCCGGCGCTCCGGGCGGCCCGCCTCGGGGGCGCGGTCGGCGGTGGGCCACAGCAGCCGGTGGGCGCGCAGCGCGATCTCCAGGTCCAGGCGGGAGTCGGGGTCGGCGAGCTGGTCGCCGAACAGCTTCTCCACCTGGCGCATGCGGTAGCGCACGGTCTGCGGGTGGATCGCCAACCGCTCGGCGATCTCGGGGGCGCTGCCGCGGGTCTCCAGCCACGCCAGCAGCGTTTCCGCGGTGCGGGCGCGCTGCTTGACCGTCAGGTCCTGCAACGGGGCCAGCGTGCGCTTGAGCAGCTCGCGCACCAGGAACTCGTCGGCCAGCAGCCACAGCGTCGACAGGTGGTCGCGGCACCAGGTGACCGGGCCGTCGTCGATGATGCCGCGGTGCACCAGGCTCATCGCCCGCCGCGCCCAGCGCAGCGAGGTGGCCGCCTCGCGCAGCGACACCATCGGGCCGATCACCGCCCGGCGCCCGCGAAGCTGCTCGCGCAGCCCGCGCAGTTGCCGCTGCGGGTCGGACATGACCAGGCACGGCATGTCGCCGTCGAAGTCGGTCAGCACGTCCTCGTGCAGGCCGGGGCCGGTCAGCTCGTCGCCGCCGCCGTCCGCGGCGGGCTCGATGACCACCACGGCGACCTGGTCGGGCACCCGCCAGCGCGCGGTGGCCGCCAGCTTGGTGATGGTCGCCATGGAGGCGGGGGGCTCGGAGAGGATCAGCTCGACCAGCCTGCGCCTGCACCGCTCGATCACGCCCACCGACTGCGCCTGCGCGGCGGTGTAGCCCTCGATCGACAGCGTGGAGATCTCGTCGACGTAGGCGAAGATCGCCTCGGCGGCCACGGTCAGCATCGCCGTGGGCAGCCGCTGCTGCTGGCCCCAGGCCGCCAGGTGCCGCCAGGCGACCCGGCCGCCGACCCGGTAGGCGGTCTGCAGGCAGTCCAGGCTGCGGCCCTCGCCGAACTCCACCCGGCCGAGCTGGCGGAAGACGTTGGCCCAGTTCTCGTCCGGGGTGCCGCCGATGCCGATGGTGTCCATGATGCGCAGCACCGACTGCTCCACCCCGGCGACCATGATGGCGCCGAAGTGCCCCTCCAGGGGCTGGGCGTAGGCGGGCACCGCGCGCTGGATCTCGCGGATCATGTCCTGGGTGAGCTGCCCGACCATGGGTCGGAACCGCGCCACCAACTCCCTGGGCAGGCTGGCCCACAGTGCGGTCGCACGGTCGTCCTGGACCGACAGGCGCCCACCCGCCCCGGCTGGTGCCGGAACTGCGGGGTGGCTTCCTTTGCGTTGGTCCTTCCGGATGGTCGAGGGTGCGGGTCGGTTGCCCAGTTCTATTGGCATTCTCGTCCCCTTGTCGCTCACAAAACTCCGCCGCAGCGCGCCGTCGGGCGGGCGCCATTTTGTGACGACGACCATAAGTTCGCAGGCGGCGCGGTGTCAAATGCAACCGTTACGTGACGTCCCGGACACTCGATTGGTCCAGGGTTTCCGGTCTGTTTTAATGGATGTGGTGGAACCGAGATGGCCGTCTTGTGGGTCTGTGACAAAACAGGGAACGCTCCGTCACCTGACCGGGCAGTAAGATCGACGTACGGTCACCGGACGGCATGCCCTCTGGGAAGATTTTCCCACGTCAGGGCTCATCCTTGGTGTGGATTCACCTGAACGGCCCAGCGGGTGCTCACGGTGACGGGCTGCTTGATCCCACAAAACCCACCGGTGAGAACTGTGTCACCTTGACAAAACCGAGGGTTTCCGAGGCCGGTTACCGACGGGTTCTTGCCGCCGGGCCGGTTGTTTCAGTAGGGTTTCGGTCAGTAGTCGCCCGGTGGCTCCGGGGTCGGACATTCGCAGCCGGGACCAATGCTTTCGGCGCGTTCTCTTTTTGCGATTCAAGAAGGAAGCAGACTAATGATCGGTCGTCGTGTCGTTCCTGCGCTCGCCTCGATGGCCATCGCCATCGGCACCCTGTCGGCCTGCGGCTCCGATTCCGGGTCGACGCCCGAGGGTGGCAACACCCCGCAGGCCAGCCCGGCTGTGCAGTGGATCGACAAGGTGTGCGGGACGATGGTGACCGGTGGGCAGAAGCTGTCGCAGATGCCCGCCGTCGACCCCGCCAACCCGGCCGCGGCAAAGGAAGGGTTGATCGGCTTCTTCACCAGCTTCTCCGACACGCTGACCTCGCTGTCGACGGGCCTCAAGGACGCGGGCGTGCCCCCGGTGGCCGACGGCCAGGCCACCGTCGACAAGGCGCAGGCCACCATCGACGGCGCCAAGACCTCCGTCGACTCGGCCAAGACCAAGCTGGCGGGCATCAACACCGCCGACCCGATCGCCTTCCAGCAGGCCCTGGTGGAGCTGGCGCCCTCCCTGACCGCCCTGAACAACACCGAGGGCGCGCTCAAGGACCTGCGCGCGAACCCCGAGCTGAACACCGCCTTCGAGCAGGCCCCCGGGTGCAAGCAGGTCGACTCCGGGTCGGCGAGCGCCACCCCGACCTCCTGATCCCGACCGGCTGAGCCTGCCGGTCCGGCACCGGGTGTGGCACCCTGCCCGTGTCCCAGGCCCCGCGCCGCAGTCCCCGCACCCCCTCGGAGGTGGCCGCGTGACAGATCGTCCCGAGTCCCGGGTCCGGTCGGTGCCCGTCGCCGACGTGCTGACCCGCGAGGGCCGTGACGACCCCGCCGCCCGCCGCCGCGCCGACCGCCCCCGCCGCGTCCTCAAGACCGCGGCGGGGGCTGCGGTCGTCGTCGGCGCCCTGTGGGGCCTGCACGACCAGTTCGCCCCCGACCACACCGGGGTCTCCGCCGAACCGGGGCGCTCCACCCCGTTCACCGAGACCCCCGCCCCGCCGACCACGGTGGCCGCCTCCGAGGTCGTCGGCCCGCGCGTGGCCACCGGCGAGGTCGTCACCGCCCCCACCACCGCGGCCGCGCCCCCGGTCGAGCGGGAGGCCCCCGCGCGGCAGGCGCAGCCGGACCGGACGGAGCGGGCGTCCGCCACCGAGCCGAGGCGCACCCGGTCGGTCGTGCCGAACCCGGTGCAGATCTTGCTCGACGCCGCCCGACTGCTCGGGGGCAGGTGATGGAGCAGCCCCCGGCCGGGTCCGGCTCGGGTGACGAGCCGACCGCGCCACCCGGACCGAGCGCACCACCCCGACCGGAGCGCGGTTCCGAGCGGCCCGACCAGCCCGCGGCGACGACGCCGCGGGCTCGCGCGCTCTCCCCCCTGAAGCTGGCCATGGTGATCGCCGTGCTGGCCCTCGGGCTGGCCTTCGGCGCCAAGGCCCCCTGCCTGGGGACCTACGTCGACGACGCGGGCGTCTCCCAGCTCGACTGGCGCGACGGGTCGCAGTACACGCGGTTCTGCTACTCCGACACCGTCCCGCTCTACACGTTCAACCGCCTCGCCGAGGGCTCGCTGCCCTACGCCACCGGCTGGGTCGACGTGAGCAGCGGGAAGCCGAAGGTGCGGTACATGGAGTACCCGGTGCTCACCGGGCTGTTCATGTACCTCAACGCCAACCTCACCCTGGGGTGGGAGGCCGTGGTCGGCGCCGAGGTGCCGGTGATCGCCTACTTCGGCATCACCGCCGTGCTGCTGGCCCTGGCCTGGCTGGCCGTGGTCTGGGCCAGCCTGCGGCTGACCGCGCGCCGACCGCGGGACGCGCTGCTGGTCGCCGCGTCGCCGCTGGTCGTCGTGCACGCCTTCACCAACTTCGACACCCTCGCGGTCGCCGCCGCCGTGCTGGCCCTGCTGGCCTGGGCGCGGCGCAGGCCGGTGCTCGCCGGGGTGCTGCTCGGCGTCGGCGGCGCCCTCAAGCTGTTCCCGCTGCTGCTGCTCGGCGCGCTGCTCGTCCCGTGCCTGCGGGCCGGGCGGATGGCGGAGTTCTGGACGACCGCCGCCGCCGCGGTCACCACCTGGGTGGCGGTGAACGCCCCGATCGCGCTGCTGCCGCAGACCGCGGCGGGCTGGGGCGAGTTCTTCCGCCTCAACACCACCCGCGACATGGACCCGGACTCGATCTACTACGTGCTGCGCACCCTCACCCCGTGGCCCGGCTTCGACATCCCGCCGTTCCCGCCGGGGGAGGGGCCCGAGGTGCTCAACACCGTGAGCCTGCTGCTGTTCCTCGGCATGTGCCTGGTCATCGCCTACGTCGGCCTGAGCGCGCCGGTCCGGCCGCGGGTCGCGCAGTTGGGGTTCCTGATCGTCGCGGCCTTCCTGCTCACCAACAAGGTGTGGAGCCCGCAGTACTCGCTGTGGCTGGTGCCGCTGGCGGTGCTGGCGCTGCCGAGGTGGAAGCCGCTGCTGGCGTGGATGCTCGTCGACGCCGCGGTGTGGTTCCCCCGGATGCTGTACTTCGCGGGCCCGCCCGACGGCATCCCCGCCGAACCGTTCCTGCACACCGTGATCGTCCGCGACCTCGCGCTGCTGCTGCTGTGCGCCCTGGTCGTGCGCGAGATCCGCCGCCCGGAGTTCGACCGGGTCCGCGTCGGCGGCGCGGGCGACCCGATCGCGGGCGTCACCGCCGACGAGCCCGACCGCTGGCGGCTGCGCGGCGTGCGCGTGGTCCGCCCCGCCCGCCCCGCGCCGGAGGAACCCGCCCATGTCGGCTGAGGCCACCGCGGAGCGGACCGCCGAGCCGAGCGCCGAGCCGGTCGCCCCGCCGCCGCGCCCCCCGGCGATCGCCGCCGACCCCGCCCCCACCGACCGGCTGCGCGGCTGGGTCGTCGCGGCGGTGCTGGGTCTCATCGGCGGCATCGTGCGGTTCCAGAACCTGGGCTCGCCCACCGACAAGGGCACCCCGGTCTTCGACGAAAAGCACTACACCCCGCAGGCGTGGCAGATGCTGCGCAACGGCGGCGTCGAGGACAACCCCGGCTACATGCTCACCGTGCACCCGCCGCTGGGTAAGACGCTGATCTCGCTGGGCGAGTGGCTCTTCGGCTACAGCGGCTGGGGGTGGCGGTTCACCGCCGCGCTGTGCGGCACGCTGATGATCGTCCTGGTGGTGCGGATCGCCCGCAGGCTCACCCGCTCCACCCTGCTCGGTGCGCTCGCGGGCATCCTGCTCATCGCCGACGGCGTGTCGCACCTGCAGTCGCGCATGGGGATGCTCGACATCTTCCTGGCCTTCTTCGTGCTGGCGGCCTTCGGCTGCGTCCTGGTCGACCGCGACCAGGTCCGCGCCCGCCTCACCGTCGCGGTCGCCGAGGGCTGGGCCGACGAATCCGGCCTCGGGCCGCGCCTGGGCGTGCGCTGGTGGCGCCTCGGCGCTGGTGCCCTGCTCGGGCTGGCGTGCGGGGTGAAGTGGTCGGGCCTGTACTTCGTCGCCGCCTTCGGCCTGCTGACCGTCCTGTTCGACGTGACCGCCCGCCGGGCCGCCGGGGTGCGCCACCCGTGGCTGGGCGCGCTCGGCCGCGACGCGCTGCCGGGCCTGTGGGCGTTCGTGGGCGTCGGCACCACCGCGTACCTGACCACCTACTGGGGCTGGTTCGCCTCGGAGACCGCGTTCGCCCGGCACCTGGTGGCGACGGGCGGCTCGGACCCGCTGTCGGTCGCCAAGGGGGCGCTGGGGTCGCTGTGGCAGAACTCGGCGAAGGTCCTGGACTTCCACGAGTCGCTGGTGACCCCGGAGAAGCCGCACCCGTGGGAGTCCAAGCCGTGGACGTGGCCGATGGGCCTGCGGCCGATGCTCTACTACTACGAGGGCGGCCTCACCGGCTGCGGCGAGGCCCGGTGCGTGGCGGCCACCATGCTGGTCGGCACCCCCGCCCTGTGGTGGCTGTCGTTCCCGCTCCTGGGCTGGTCCCTGTGGCGGGTGCTGGGCCGGTTCGACTGGCGCTACGCGGCGGTGCTGGTGGGCTACCTGGCGGGCCTGCTGCCGTGGTTCGCCAACATCGACCGCCAGATGTACTTCTTCTACGCCACCCCGATGGCCGCCTTCCTGGTCCTGGGCCTGACCCTGGTCCTGTCAGACCTGCTCAAGGCCACCGGCCGCACCACCGGCCGGGTCCTCGTCGGCGCCTACCTCGCCCTGGTCGTGGCCAACTTCGTCTGGCTGTGGCCGATCCTCAACGGCGACGTGATCACCGAGAGCCACTGGCAGGCCGAACTCTGGCTCCCCTCCTGGCGCTGACCCGCCACCCCGCCTCGTCCGCCCGCAGTCGACAACGAACAGGAAAGAACCCATGACCGCCTACCGCACCATCGTCGTCGGCACCGACGGCTCGAACTCCTCCTACCGCGCCGTCGACCGCGCCGCCGCCCTCGCCGCCGACACCGGGGCGAAGCTGCTCGTGGTGTGCGCCTACCAGGCCCCGGACCCGCGCAAGGTCGAAGCCGCCCAGGACCGCCTCGGCGACGACGTCGGTTACCAGGTCGTCGGCGCCAACCCGGCCGAGGACACCGTCCGCACCGCCCACGACCGCGCCGCCAAGCAGGGCGCCAAGGACGTGGAGACCCTCGTCCGCGACGGCAACCCCGTCTCGGTCCTGTCCAAGGTCGTCCACGAGCGCGACGCCGACCTGCTGGTGGTCGGCAACCGCGGCCTCAACACCCTGGCCGGGCGCATCCTCGGCTCGGTCCCGGCCGAGGCCGCCCGCAAGTCCCCGGTGGACGTCCTGATCGTCCACACCGTCTCCTGATCATCCGGCCGCGGCGCCCGGTCCTCGTCCCGAGGTCGGACGCCGCGGCCTTCAACACCCGAGGCCCCCGCTCGCGCGCACGACAGCGCGGCGCCCCCCGGCGCAGCTCACGCCGCGGCGGTTGCCCGGCCGACCGGGAACCGCACGCCGGTGAGGTCCTCCGAGACCGCCCAGAGGCGTTGCTGCACGGTCACGTCGTAGGAGTCCGGGCTGGAGGTGACCAACCTCGGGTGGCCGCGCCGCTCGGCCAGGCCGTCGGGCCCGTAGTACTGCCCGCCGAGGACGGACGGGTCGGTGGCGGCCCGCAGGGTGGGGAGCGCGCCCGCCGTCGCGGGCTGGGTGATCGCCGGAGCGATCCAGCCGATCAGCCTGCGGGCGACCGCCGGGGTGTTGCGGGCCAGTTCGGTGTCGGAGATCCCGGGGTGCGCGGCCACCGCGGCGGTGGTGCCGTGCGCGGCGAGCCTGCGTTGCAACTCGTAGGTGAACATCAGGTTGGCGAGCTTCGACTGGCCGTAGGCGGCGGCCCGGCCGTAGGAGCGCTCCCACTGCAGGTCGTCGAAGTGGATGGCGGCGCGGATGCGGTGGCCGGTGCTGCTGACCGTGACCACCCGGGAGCCGGGCACGGGCAGCAGCAGGTCGAGCAGCAGCCCGGTGAGCGCGAAGTGGCCGAGGTGGTTGGTGCCGAACTGCATCTCGAAGCCGTCGCGGGTGGTCTGCTTCGGGGTGTACATCACGCCTGCGTTGTTGATCAGCAGGTCGATCCGCGGGTGGGTGGCGCGCAGGCCCGCCGCGGCGGCGCGCACCGAGTCCAACGAGGTCAGGTCCAGTTCCCGCACGGAGACGTCGCCGCCGATCCTGGCGGCGGCCTGCTTGCCCTTCTCGGTGTCGCGCACGGCCAGCACGACCGCTGCCCCGTGCTCGGCGAGCTGCCGGGCGGTCTGGAAGCCCAATCCGGTGTTGGCACCGGTGATCACGGCCACCCGGCCGTCCTGGCGCGGGATCTGCTGCTCGGTCCACTTCATCGCACACTCCTAAAGTACCGCCGGTAACTTATGTCCCGAACGGTAATATACCGCCGGTACCTTGTCAAGGTACCGGCGGTACACAAGCTATGCTCGACCTCATGACGTTCCAGCGGGCGCGCACCGAGGAGCAGCGCGAGGTCCGGCGCCGGGCGATCCTGGAGACGACCTCGGCGATGCTCGACGAGATGCCGGTCGCCGAGGTGACCCTGAACGAGCTGAGCAGGCGGGTCGGCCTGGCCAAGACGGCGGTGCTGCGCTACTTCGAGTCCCGCGAGGCGGTGCTGCTCGACCTGATGGACGACCGGACGGCGGGCTGGCTGGCCGAACTGGAGCAGGAGTTGGCCCGCGGTGTCGACCCGGGCCTGCCCGCGGTGCGACGGGCGGAACAGGCGGCCGACGTGCTCAGCCGGTCGCTCGCCGCGCAGACGGCGCTCTGCGACCTCTACGGCGCGCAGGGCGGGGTGCTCGAGCACAACGTCTCGGTCGAGGTGGTCCGCAGGCACAAGCGGGCCTCGCTGGACAACCTCGCGGTGATGGCCCGCCTCGTCCGGCGGTGCCTGCCCGAGGTCGGCGACCACGCCGAGCAGTTCTGCCTGACCGCCCTGCTGGTGGCGGGCGCGCTGTCCGCCTACACCTCACCGCCGCCGAGCCTGCTCGCCGTCTACGAGTCCGAACCCGCACTGGCGGTCCACCGCATCGAACTGCGGACCGCCCTGCGGCTCGCCATCGTCACGTCGCTCGTGGGCGTGCTGCCACGCTCCTGAGTCCGGGGTGCGGCAGTCGGACGCCGCCGCGTGGTCGGGTCAGCGGGCGCGGCGGAAGTTGCGGGAGGCGAGCCAGCCGCCCAGGGCGGCGGTGCCGACCGCGAGGCCCAGCGCCGCCCACACCGCCGACCCCACCGGCATCCCCAGCGACAGCGCGCGTGTGGCGTCGATGGCGTAGGTGATGGGGTTGACCGTCGCCAGGACGCGGATCCAGCCGGGCATGGCCTCGACCGGCATGTAGGCGCTGGAGCCGAACATCAGCGGGAACATGACGATGAACGACACCGCCTGCATGGTCTCCGGTTTGGACTGCCAGGTGGCGATGGCGATGAAGATCCAGCTCAGCCCCCAGCCCACCGCGACCGTCAGCAGCAGCGCCGAGGTGATGCCGAGGACGCCGTCAGGGCGGAACCCCAGGAAGACCACCGCCGCCAGCACGGACACGGCCAGTTGCACGACCAGCCGCACCGAGTCCGACAGGGTGCGGGCGACGAGGACGGCGCCGAGGGTGATGGGCATGGCGCGCAGGCGGCCGATGAACCCGGTGTAGATCTCGGTCAGCAGGCCAACGCCGGAACTCATGGCGGTGGTCATGGCGATGTTCACCAGGGTGGCGGGCATGAGGAAGTTGATGTAGCCGGAGTACTGGGTGACCCCGGGCAGTTGGCCGATCCCGCTGAACACCTGGCTGAACAGCAGCAGCATCACGATCGGTTGCAGCAGGCCGAAGAACACCAGCCGGTAATCGCTGAACGCGGAGCCCAGGGAGCGTCCGGTGAGGACGGAGATCTGCGTCCACAGCGAACTGGGGGACCAGCCGTCCTGCCGCTGGCGGCGCCCGGCGGCGATGTCCACGGCGGACAGCCGCACGGTCTGCTCGGAAGCCGAGCCGCGCCCGCGCGGGGCGGCGTGCTTGCTCACGCGGACCACCCCATCCGCGCCGCCTTCTCCTGCGCTGAGCGGTGCAGGGCCACGTACACGTCGTCGAGGGTGGGTTCGGTGACCGTCAGGTCGAGGATCGGCACGCCCGCCGCGTCCAGCGCGCGGACCAGGACGGCGATCTCCCCGGCGGCGGCCAGCGGGACCTGCACCGCGCACTGCGCCGGGTCCGCCAGCGGCTGCATCCCGGCGTACTGCAGCGTGGTGACCGCGTGGTGGGTGGCCCTGGCGTCGGCGAAGGTGGCCGAGACCGTGCGCTGCCCGATGCCCGCCTTGAGGCTGGCCGGGGTGCCGGAGGCGACCACGTGGCCCCCGGCCAGCACGACGATGTCCTTGGCCAGCCGGTCGGCCTCCTCCAGGTACTGGGTGGTGAGCACGACCGTGGTGCCCCGGGCGGCCAGCGCCTCCACCATCACCCACAGGCCGGTGCGGCTCACCGGGTCCAGGCCGGTGGTCGGCTCGTCGAGGAACAGCACGTCCGGGGCGCCCAGCAGGCTCGCGGCCAGGTCGAGGCGGCGGCGCATCCCGCCGGAGAAGGTGGCCATCTTGCGGTCGGCGGCCTCGGTGAGGTCGAAGGTGGTCAGCAGCTCGTCGGCGCGGGCGCGGGCCTGGGCGCGGGAGGCGCCGAGGAGCCGGGCGAGCAGGACCAGGTTGGCCCGGCCGGTCATGGTCTCGTCCAGCGCGGTGAACTGGCTGGTCATGCCGATGTGCCTGCGCACCTGGTGCCCCGAGCGCCGCACGTCCCAGCCGCACACCCTGGCGGTGCCCCTGGTGGGGGTGGACCGGGTGGCCAGGATGTCGATCAGGGTGGTCTTGCCCGCCCCGTTGTGGCCCAGCACGCCGAGCACCACCCCGGGGTCGACCTGGAGGCTGACGTCGTTGAGGGCGTTGATCGGGCCGTAGGACTTGCCGAGACCGATGACCTCGATGCGGGGCCGTGGCATGGACGAGTCCTTCGCGCTGCGGGACCGGACGTGGGCGACCATACCGGGGGGTGCGCCCGATCGGCGGTGTCCGGTGGGATTCATCCCGTGATTTGTCCGATGGTGACAGGAATCCACCGGGTGGGTTTCTGGTCGGTGGTGACAACATCGGTGCGCGGAGTGCTCCTTTGTCACGAAGAACGCACCACCCCGTCGACATCGATAATGCCCCGACGTTAACGTTCCCGTCATGTCACTCCGACGCCGCGAGCTCCCGCCCCCGGCGGTCGCGGCGCAGGCCGCGCCCACCCGGAGCCGCTGACATGCACCGCGCGCCTGCTTCGGTCTGGATCAGCGACCGCGGCCGGGTGCTCACGACCATCGCCTCGGTGGCGTTCCTCAGCTCGGCGGACAACTCGGTCGTCTCCGCGGCCGCCCCGTCGGTCGCGGTCGAGATGGGGCTGGGCACCGCGGCGACCCAGGGCATCACCGTCGCCTACATGCTCCCCTTCGCCGGTCTGCTGCTCGCCGCCGGTCCGGTGGTCGACCGCTACGGCGAGCGGGCCATGCTGCGGCTGGGCCTGTTCGCCTTCACCGTGGGCACGCTGCTGGCGGGCAGCGCGCGCTCGTTCGAGCTGCTGCTGGCGGGCCGGGTGGTGCAGGGGCTGGCGGCGGCGGTGCTGGTCCCGGCCACGCTGAGCCTGGTGCGCACCCGGCTCGCCCCCGACGACCGGCCCAAGGCGGCGGCCACCTGGACGGTGGCGCTGGCCTCGGCGCTGGCGCTGGGCCCGGCGGTGGGCGGGTTCATCGCCGCCACCGTGCACTGGAGCTGGGTGTTCTGGGGTTTCCTGCCGTTCCTGCTGTTCAGCTGGCTGGTCGTACCGCCGCCGGGGCCGCGGTCGGCGGCCGAGGGCGCCGACCCGCTGTCCACCGCGCTGGCCGCCGCGGCGATGCTCGCGGTCACCGGCGCGCTGCTGGTGATCGCCGACGCCCCGGGGTGGGCCGCGCCGCTGGCCCTGGCCGCCGCCCTGGCCGCGGTGGCGTTCGCCATGCGCGACCGGCGCTCGGCGCGGCCGGTGCTGCCCAGGCAGCTCATCGCCAACCCGGTGTTCCGCACCGCGCTGATCATCCAGTCGCTGTGGGGCCTGGGCGTCACCGGCGTGACCGTGGTGACGCCGCTGGTGCACCAGCGCTGGCTCGGCCTGGACCCGGCCACCGCGGCGCTGCCGCTGGTGGCGGTGGCCTCCGCGCTGGTGTTCACCGCCCCGTTCGTGCCGAGGGTGCTGGCCAGGTTCGGCCCGTCGCGCACGGTCGGCGGCGGGATGCTGGTGGTGGCGCTGGGGCTGGTGCTGGTGGCCGTGGTCAACGGCTCGCCCACGGTGCTGCCCCGGCTGCCCGGGCTGCTGTTGATCGGCTTCGGCTCGGCGTTCACCGTCCCGCTGACCACCACCGCCCTCGACGTCGTGGAGGACCGGGTGGCCGGGGTGGCCTCCGGTGTGCTCAGCGCGGCCAGGGAATTCGCGGGCGCGCTGGGCGTGGCGCTGACCGCGGCGCTGATGGGCGGGGGGGTGGCCGACGGGGAGGCGCTCGCCGACGGGTACACCAGGACCCTGCTCGCCGCCGCCGCGCTCCAGGTCGTGGCGGTGCTGCTCTCGCCGCGGCTGACCCCGTACTTGTCGCCCCGGCACAAGACGGATCACGGCTCCGCGCACGCCCCTGACAGGAGCACACCGCACCAGTCGTCGTTGCGATAATCGCGTCACATTTCTATGTTGACTCGCCAGTAACATCGGCATTACCGTGATCGGAACGCCTTTTCCACCCACCGGCGGAAAAGGAGACTCACGTTTTCTCGTCCGGTGTCGACGTGGCCCCCTGGTGAGGACTGTGCAGATGAGTTCCGCGATCAAGGACGGCGGCCTGCCCGCTGCGGAGGACCTACCCGGTCTGCTGAGCGCCTGGGCGGCGCGCAACCCCGACGAGGTGGCGCTGAGCTACCTCGACTTCCGCTCGCACAGCGGCGGCGCCCAGTCGGCCTGGACCTGGCGCGAACTCGACGCCCGGGTCGGCGCGGTCGCGGCCTGGTTGCAGCGCCGGGTGCGCAAGGGCGCCCCGGTCGCCGTCCTCATAGGACAGACGCCGGACTACGTCGTCGCCTTCCTCGGCGCGCTGCGCGCCGGTGCCGCCGCGGTCCCGCTGTTCACCCCCGACATGCCGGGGCACGGCGACCGGCTCGCCGCGGTGCTGCGCGACTGCGCCTCCTCCACCGTGCTCACCACCCAGGACGCCGCGCCGTCGGTCACCGCGTTCGTGGAGACCCACCGGCTCCCGGTCGCCCAGGTCATCTCCGTCGACACCCTGCCCTCGGCGATCGCCGCCCACTTCGAGCCGGTCCCGCTGGCGCAGAACGACCTGGCCTACCTGCAGTACACCTCCGGCTCCACCGGCGACCCGCGCGGGGTGATGATCACCCACGGCAACGTCGTCGCCAACGCCCGGCAGGCCAACCGGGCCTACGGGGTGCGCCCGGACTCGGTCACCGTGAGCTGGCTGCCGCTGTTCCACGACATGGGCCTGGTGCTGTCGGTGGCCGCCCCGCTGGTGGCGGGCGTGCGCACGGTGCTGATGGACCCGCTGGCCTTCGTCGAGCGCCCCGAGCGGTGGCTGCGCGCGCTGTCGGTGAACCCGGGCGCGATCAGCGCCGCCCCCAGCTTCGCCTACGCCTACGCCGCGGCCAAGGTGTCGGACTGGGAGAAGTCCCGGCTGCGGCTGGACACCGTGACCGCGCTGATCGACGGCAGCGAACCGGTGCAGGCCGCGGTGATCGAGCGCTTCCACACCGCCTTCGGCCCGTGCGGGCTGCGCCCGGAGGTGCACCGCCCGTCCTACGGGCTGGCCGAGGCGACCGTGTTCGTCTCCGCCAGCAGACCGGGCAGACCCGCCGTGGACCACCGCTTCGACCGGGTGGCGCTGGCCGAGGGCCGCGCGGTCACCGTCGACGACGACGCCGCCGACGTGGTGCGGCTGGTGTCCTGCGGGCAGCCGATCGAGCAGGGCGTGCTCGTGGTGGACCCGACCACCCGGGCGCCCAGCGCCCCCGGCCGGGTCGGCGAGGTGTGGGTGGCGGGCCCGAACGTGGGCAGCGGCTACTGGAACCGGCCGGAGGAGTCCGCGCGGGTCTTCCGCAACTGCGTCGACGGCCCGGGCGCACCGGCGGGCCCCTGGCTGGCCACCGGCGACCTCGGCGTCTGGTACGACGGCGAGCTCTACATCACCGGCCGGATCAAGGACCTCATCGTCGTCGACGGCCGCAACCACTACCCGCACGACGTCGAGCGCACCGTCGAGGCCGCGCACCAGGCGATCCGGCCGCGCAACGTGGTGGCCTTCGCGGTCTCCGGCGCCGACGGCGAGCGCGCGGTGGTGCTGGCCGAGCGCGCCAAGACCGTGCCCGCGCACGGGCTCGACCACTCCGCGGTGGCCGCCGCGGTGCGCGCCGCGGTCGCCGACCGGCACGCGCTGACCCTGCGCGAGGTGCAGATCGTGGCGCCGGACAGCCTGCCGCGCACCTCCAGCGGCAAGCTGTCGCGGATCGCCTGCCGCGAGCGCTACCTGGCCGACTCGCTGGCCGAGACCGGTCCGTCATGACGGTGCCCGACGGGGCGCAGGACCTCGTCGGTTGGCTGGTCGACCGGGTGGCGGAGGCGGCCGCGCTGCCGCGCGCCGAGATCGACCCGCGGCGCCCACTGCTGGAGTACGGGCTGTCCTCCCGCGACCTGGTGGGCCTGGTCGGCGACCTGGGCAGGCGCACCGGCCGGTCGCTGCCGCCCACGTTCGGCTACCGCCACCCGACCGTCGCCGCGCTCGCCGCCGCGGTCACCGGGGCCCGGCCGGTCCTGCCCGCGGGCGCCGTCCCCGCCGCGCCGCCCCCGCCGCCGCCCTCGCCGGAGGAGCCGATCGCGGTGGTGGGCCTGGGGTGCAGGCTGCCCGGCGGCATCGACTCCCCGGCGGCGTTCTGGAACCTGCTCGACCGCGGCGCCGACGCCGTCGGCCCGCGCCCGCCGGGCCGCTGGAGCGCCCCGCCGCACGTGCTGCGGCTGCTGCCGCACACCGGCGGGTTCCTCGACGACGTCGCCGGGTTCGACGCGGAGTTCTTCGGCATCACCCCGCGCGAGGCCGACGTGATGGACCCGCAGCAGCGCATCACCCTGGAGGTGGCGTGGGCGGCGCTGGAGCACGCGGGCATCGCCCCCGGTTCGCTGCGCGGCACCCGCACCGGTGTCTATATGGGAGTGTCCGCGTCGGAGTACGGGCTGTTCAGCCTGGCCGACCCGGAGGCGGTGGAACCGTGGTCGGGCACCGGCGCGGCGGCCAGCGCGGTGGCCAACCGCCTGTCGTACCTGCTGGACCTGCGCGGCCCGTCGATGGTCGTCGACACCGCCTGCTCGTCGTCGCTGGTGGCCGTGCACCACGCGGTCGGCGCCCTGCGCCGGGGCGAGGCGGACCTGGCCCTGGTCGGCGGGGTCAACGTCCTGCTCACCCCGGCGGTCACCGGCACCTTCGCCCGCTCCGGCGTGCTGGCCGCCGACGGCCGCTGCAAGGCCTTCGACGCCGCGGCCGACGGCATCGGCCGCGGCGAGGGCTGCGGGGTGGTCGTGCTGCGCCGCCTCGCCGACGCCCGCGCCCGCGGCGACCGGGTGCTGGCGGTCGTGCGCGGCACCGCCACCAACTCCGACGGCCGCTCCAACGGCATGATGGCCCCCAACCCGGAGGCGCAGGCGGCGCTGCTGGCCGGGGTCTACCCCGCCGCCGACGTCGATCCCTCCACAGTGGACTACGTTGAGGCGCACGGCACGGGCACCCCGCTGGGCGACCCGATCGAGGCGGGCGCGCTCGGCGCGGTCCTCGGCGCGGGCCGCAGCCGCGACCGGCCGCTGCTCGTCGGCTCGGTCAAGACCAACCTGGGGCACCTGGAGGGCGCGGCCGGGGTGGTCGGCCTGATCAAGGTCGTGCTGTCGTTCGCCCACGGCCGCATCCCGCCGACGCTGCACTACCGCACCCCCAACCCGCTGATCGATTTCGCCGCGCTGGGCCTGCGGGTCACCGCCGAGACGACCCCGTGGCCGCGCTACTCCGGCCACGCCAGCGCAGGCGTGTCGGCCTTCGGCTTCGGCGGCAGCAACGCCCACGTGGTGCTGGAGGAGTGGCCCGCGGCGCGCGAACCGGACCCGGTGGCCCCCCGCCCCGAGGTCTTCGCCCTGTCCGCCCGCACCCACACCACCCTGCGCGACCGCGCCGCCGACCTGGTCGACTGGCTGGAGACCACCGACGGCGCCCGGGTCCCCCTCGCCGACGTCGCCGCCACCCTCGCCGCCCGCCGCGAACACCTGCCCGTCCGCGCCGCCGTGGTCGCCACCGGCCGCGAGGAGCTGGCGGAGGCGCTGCGCGCGGTGGCCTCCGGCGCGTCCTCGGCCGCGGCGGTGCAGGGCCGGGTCCCGGCCGCGGCGGCGCCGGACACCGGCCCGGTCTTCGTGTTCTCCGGCTTCGGGTCGCACTGGCCCGGCATGGGCCGGGAACTGCTGGCCGCCGAACCCGCGTTCCTGGCCGAGGTCGACCGGCTGGAACCGCTGTTCGCGGCGGCGGGCTTCTCCCTGCGCGCGGCGCTGCGGGACCCGGCCGCCGCACCGTTCACCGTGCAGGCCCCGGCGCTGTACGGGATGCAGCTCGCCCTGGCGGGCCTGTGGCGGGCCCACGGCGTGCTGCCCGCGGCGGTCCTGGGCCACTCCGTCGGCGAGGTGAGCGCCGCGGTGGTCGCGGGTGTCCTGGACGCCGAGCAGGGCCTGCGCGTGGTCACCGCCAGGACCGCGGTCCTGGCCGAGCTGGACGCGACGGGCGCGGGCGCCATGGCCGCGCTGGAGCTGTCCGACGCCGAGTTCGCCGCGCTGGCACCGGATCACCCCGGCGTCGGCATCGCGGTGCACGCCGCGCCCCGCCTGTGCACGGTCAGCGGCCCGGCCGCGCAGGTCGCCCGCCTGGTGGCCCACGTCGACTCCGGCGGCGGCTTCGCCCGGCCCCTGCGGGTGCGCGCCGCCGCACACTCCGCGGCCATCGACCCGGCGCTGCCCGCCTTCCGCGCCGCCCTGGCGGGCCTGACCCCCCGCCCACCCGAGATCCCCTTCCACTCCAGCGTGGTCGGCGCCGCGGGAACCCCGACCCTGGGCACGGTCGACTACTGGGCGGCGAACCTGCGCGAGCCGGTGCACTTCACCCGGGCGGTGTCGGCCGCCCTCACCGCCGGGCACACCCGCTTCGTCGAGGTCGCCCCGCACCCGGTGGCGCTGACCGCCGTGGAGCAGACCGCCGCCGCCCACAACGCCGCCACCGCCGGGGTCGGGGTCCTGCCACCGGTCCTGCCCGGCTTCGCCGTGGCCCGGCGCACCCCGCCGCCACCTGCCCCCGCCGAGCCGATGCTCAGCGAGCCGCTCCTCGCCGAGCCGGTGTCCGTCGAGCCGGTGCCCGTCGAGCCGGTCCCCGGGGATGCCCTGGCCGTCCACCGCTTCGAGGCGCACGGGCGGGCGGAACCGGTGCTGGTGGTGCCGACGCTGCGGCGCGGGGCGGCGGTGGCCGAGTGGCTGCGCGCGCAGGCCACCCTGCACGTGCACGGCGACTCCACCGCCCTGACCACCCGCTACCCGCTCGGCCCGGTGGTCGACCTGCCCGGCCCGGCCTGGCGGCACCGCAGGCACTGGGTGCCCGAGCGCGCCCCGGCCGTCCCCGCGGCGCACCCGCTGCTCGGCGCGCACGTCGAACTCCCCGACGACGGCAGGCACGTGTGGCAGGCCCCGCTGCCGGTACGCCGCCTGCCGTGGCTGGCCGACCACCGCGCCCACGGGTCGGGCGCGCTGCCCGGCACCGCGTTCCTGGAACTGGCGCTGGCCGCAGGCCGAACCGTGCTCGGCCCCCGGGTACTGGTGGCGGACCTGGCGCTGACCGAACCCCTCACCCCCGGCCCGCACACCGTCATCACCACCGAACTCGACCGGGCGGGCCACCTCACCGTCCGCTCCCGCGACGCCGACGGCGGCTGGGTCACCCACGCGACCGCCAGACTCCTGCCCGACACGGCTGCCCCACCCGCACCGGTGACCCACCCGCCCGGGGGCGAACCGTTCGACCTGCGCGCCGCGCTGACCACCGCCGGGCAGCAGCGCGGCCCGGCCTTCCGCGGCCTCACCGACGTCCGCGCCACCCCCGGCACCGCCACCGCCCGCGTCCACCTGCCCGCCGCCGCGGGCGGCGACGACGGCTTCGCCCTGCACCCGGCCCTCGCCGACGCCTGCCTGCAAGCCCTGGTCCCCGCCGCCGCGGGCCTCCCCGGCGCCGCGGCCCACCACGTCCCGGACGGCATCGCCCGCACCCGCGTCCCCGGCGACCCGGCCCTGGGCACCCACTGCGTCGCCACCGCCGAGGTCACCGCCCCCGGTGTCCTGCTCGGCACGGTCCGCCTGCTCGCCGCCGACGGCACCGTCCTGGTCGAACTGCTCGACGTGCGCGCCCCCGCCCCCGACCGCGCCGAGGCAGGCGGCCCGGCCGTCGAACGCCGCTGGGACCCGGCCCCACTCCCCGCCGCACCCCACTGGACCGCCGACCTCGCCGACGCCCCACCCACCGACCCCGAGCACCCGACTCGCGCCGCCGAGGACCCCACGGACACGCCGATCCCCACCGCCGAGGCCACCGCGCGAACCACGGGTGCCCCGGTTCCCGCTGCCGAGGTGGCCGCGCGGGCCGCAGGTGATGCGGTCTTCGCCGCCGCGCGTTCCACAAGCGACCCGGTCCTCGTGGCCCGGCGGCGCTGGGTGCTGGTGCCGGAGGGGGATCCCGCGCTCCCCGGCCTGCCCGACCTCGCCGCCGTCCTCACCGAGGAGGACGACGTCGTCGAGGTCACCGTCTCGGGTGTGGAGCGCGAGGCCGCCACCGGTGTGGTCGTGGTGGCGGGCCCCACCGCCCGCTACCGCGCCCCCGGCCACGCCGAGGCCCTGGTGCACACCGTCACCGCGATCGCCGCCCTGCTCGCCCGCCGCGACCACCCGCCCCGGCTGTGGGTGGTCACCACCGGCGGCGCCACCGTCCCCGGTGCCGGGCCGGGGGAGCCGGGTCTGGCCTGCCTGCGCGGCCTGGTCCGCGTGCTCGCCTTCGAGCACCCCGAGTTGCACGCCACCCTCCTCGACGTCGACCTCGCCTCCGGGGCGCCCGCGGTGGCCGCCGAGCTGCGCGCCGGGCGCGACGACGACGAGGTCGCCTGGCGCTCGGGCAGGCGGTTGCGCGCCCGGCTGACCGCCACGACCGCCCCCACTGCCGACGGCCGACCCCCGGTCGTGCGCGCGGGCGCCTACGTCGTCGCCGGGGGTACCGGGGAAATCGGCCGCAGGCTCACCCGGTGGCTGGCCGACGGTGGGGCGACCCGCGTCGTGCTGGCGGGTCGGGTGCACCGGCCCGAGGCGGAGCCGGGCATCCGCGCCGCCCGCGCCCGCGGTGTTGAGGTCGACGTGGTGCTCGGTGACCTGGCCGAGCCCGGTTTCGCCGCGACCCTGATCGCCCGCGCCCAGCGCGGTGGGGTGCCGCTGCGCGGGGTGGTGCACGCCGCCGGGGTACTCGCCGACCACCCGGTGGCCGGGTTGAGCCGGGAGGCCATCGCGCGGGTGTGGCGGCCCAAGGTGCTCGGCGGGTTGCGGTTGCACCAGGCCACCGAGCGGGTCGAGCTGGACTGGTGGGTGGCCTTCGCCTCCATGTCCGGTCTGGTCGGCGCCCCCGGCCAGGCCGCCTACGCCACCGCCAACGCCTGGTTGGACGCCCTGGTGGAGGCCCGGCGCGCTCGCGGCCTGCCCGCGGTCACCCTGGACTGGGGCGCCTGGGCCCGTGACGACGGTTCCCGCTCCGACCGCCCGAACGCCGCCTTCGCCGAGGTCGACCCGGCGCACGGGATGGCCGCGCTGGCCGGGGCGCTGGCGCACGACCGGTCCGGGCTCGGGGTGGCCCGCCTGGACGTGCCGCGCGCCCTGTCGCTGTTCCCCGCCCTCGCCCGCAGGCCCTACCTGTCCGCGCTGACCGCCTCGGTCGCCCCCGCCGCGCTCCCGGCGCCCGCCCTCACCCGCGGCCCGGACCCGCGTGGCGCCCTGGTGGCGCACCTGGTCGTCGGCCTGGCCCGGCTCACCGGCGCCGACCCGGCGACCGTCGACCCCGCCACCCCGCTGACCGACCTCGGCATCGACTCGCTGATGGCCGCGCGCCTGCGCGCCGCGGTGCGGCAGGACTTCGACGTGGCCCTGCCGGTGGCGCTGCTGCTGCGCGGCGCGAGCCTGGCCGAGGTCGCCCGGCACGTCGGCGACGAACTGGGCCTGCCCGCCGCGACCGCCGCCCCCGGCCCGCACGGGGTCGCCCCGCGCGACCCGACCGAGCGCTGGCTCACCGTGGTGTGGACCGACGCGCTCGGCAGCGCCCCCACCGGTGTGCACACCGGCTTCTACGACCTCGGCGGCGACGAGGCCGCCGCGGCCAGGGTGCACGCGGCCCTGTCCGCCAGGCTGGCCGAGGTGCCGCCGGTGACCTCGCTGTTCGCCCGCCCCACCATCGCCGCCCAGGCCGACCTGGTCCGCGACGAACTCGAAGGCGCCCCGGGGCCGGTCACCGTGCTGCGCGCGGGCGGCGGCAGGCCGCCGCTGGCGCTGTTCCACCCGGCGGGCGGCTCAACCACGGTCTACCAGCCGCTGGTGGCCGAACTGCCGACCTCCTACCCGGTCCTGGGCTTCGAGCGGCTCGACGACGAGTCCACTGTGGAGGCCAAGGCGGCCCGCTACGCCCGGCTGCTGCGCGAGCGCCAGCCGAGTGGGCCCTACCGGCTCGGCGGCTGGTCCTTCGGCGGCTGCCTGGCCTACGAGGTCGCCCGCCTGCTCACCGAGCAGGGCGAGCGCGTCGACCGGCTGGTGCTCATCGACACCGTCCTCCCGCTGCCCGGCGCCGACCCGGCCGACCTGGTGCTGGACCGCTTCGACCGGTTCGCCGAGCACGTCGAGCGGACCTACGGGGTGGCCCTGGACCTGCCGCGCGAGGCGCTCGCCGCGCTCGACGAGGACGAACAGGTCGACGTGGTGATGGACCGCCTCGCCGCCGTCCCGGACCTGGGCCGGGGCGCGCTGCGCCACCAGTACACGTCCTACGTGGACGCCCGGGTCGGCGAGCGCTGGCGGCCCAGGCCCTACGCCGGTCCGGTGCTGCTGCTGCGCGCCACCGACCCGCACCCGCTCACCGCCACCCTCGACCCGCGCTACCTGCGCACCGACGAGGCGCTCGGCTGGGACGCGCTGTGCCCGGACCTGCGGGTCACCCGGGTGCCCGGCGACCACCTGAGCATGATCGACCCACCCCGGGTCCGCACCCTGGCCCGACACCTGGCCCGCGCCCTGGAGGCGCCGGTCCGGGTTTAGGTCGTGTTTCGGAAGTCTCGTTCGATGAGAGTCGTGATCGAGGTGGTTCCTGGTGGTGCGGGACGAGGGCGCCGATACCGGGGTTGTATCGGTGTCCTTGGCCCGTGCCGCCAGGGGCCGCCTCGGCGCGGCTATCGCGAACACGGGCTTTCGAAACACGACCTAGTCCCCGCACAACACCTTCCGCCGGAGAACCCCTTGGCACACCGCCGCACGCGATGGCTGCTCGCCCTCGCCCTGCTCGCCTCGACGGCCGTCGCCGTCCCCTTCACCCTGCCCGCACCGCAGGCCGCCGCCGCGGCGGTCACCGCGGACGACGGCGCCCGGGTCGTCGAGGAGGTCCGGGTCGACCAGCGCACGCTCGACCTGCGCATCGCTTCCCCGGCCCTGCGCGGCGACGGCTGGGTCCGGCTGCTGCTGCCCTCCGGTTGGGACGGTGCCACCCGCACCTGGCCCGCCCTGTGGCTGCTGCACGGCTGCTGCGAGAACGCCGACTACCGGTCCTGGTCGGCCTACAGCGACATCGCCGCCCTGGCCGCGCCCCTGGACCTGATCGTCGTGCAGCCCTCGGACGGCAAGGCGGGCATGTACTCGAAGTGGTGGAACTTCGGTCGCGGCGACGGCCAGGACTGGGACCGCTTCCACACCGAGGAGGTCCGCCAGATCGTCGAGCGCGGCTACAAGAGCGGCACCCGCCGGGTGGTGGCGGGCCTGTCCGTCGGCGGCTACGGCGCGATGGCCTACGCCTTCCGCCACCCGGGGATGTTCGTGGCCGCGGCGTCCTTCAGCGGCGCCCCCAACACCCTGCTGCCCACGGTTCCCCTCGTCCTGCAGGGACTCGTGGCCATGGAGGGCTACAACCCGCTGGACCTGTGGGGCGATGAGATCTTCCAGCGGCAGCGGTGGTCGGACAACAACCCGTACGACCACACCGACAAGCTCCGGGGCACCGCGCTCTACGTCTCCAGCGGCAACGGCATCTTCGGCCCCCTGGACTTCCCCGGTGCGGCCGACCCGGTGGAGCCCGCGTCCTTCGCGTCCTCGCAGTCGTTCGTGTGGAAGCTGCGGTCGCAGGGGATCGCGGTGACCGAGCACTTCTACCAGGGCACGCACACCTGGCCGTACTGGAAGCGCGAACTGCGGACCGCCTGGCCCTGGCTCACCGCCAACCTGGGCCTGTAGTCGCCCGGTGGGGTGGGCCGCGCCCACCCCACCGGTGCTCAGGCGTCCACGTGGTGCGCCAGGTCCTCCACGTCCAGTCGGGCGGGGGTGGTCTCGTCCAGGAACCCCACCAGCACGTCGGCGAACCACGCGGGCTGGGCCACGTGCGGGAAGTGCCCCGCCCCCTCCAGCTCCACCAGCCGCGAACCGGGCATCAGGTCGGCGGCGCGGCGCCCGTGCCCCACCGGGATCACCCGGTCCTCGGTGCCCCAGACGACCAGCGACGGCAGGTCCTCGGCCAGGTACAGCTTCTCGGTGGCCGAGACCCGCTGCCCGCCGAGCCCCACCGAGGCCCGCACGGTGCGCACGAACGAGGTCCGCGCGTCCCGCGAGGCCAGCGTGCCGAAGTGCTCGACCAGCTCGCGCGCCTCCACCCGCCGCCCCACGACCGCCCGCGCCAGCGCGACGGTCAGCCGGTTGGCGATCAGCGGCAGCGCCATCGCGGTGCCCGGCAGGTTCGCCGCCCGGATCGCCCGGCTGACCCCGGTGCCCAGCCCGCCGCTGTCGACCAGCACGACCCGGCCGCACATCTGCGGGAACTGGTAGGAGAACTGCAGTGCCACCCCGCCGCCGAGCGAGTGCCCGACGAGGGTCACGTGCCGGTGCCCGAGCCCGACGAGCAGGTCCCGGACGACGTTGGCGTAACCGGCGATCGAGTAGTCGCCGTGCGGGCGCTGCGAGCGGCCGTGCCCGGGCAGGTCGACCGCGATCACCTCGCGGGTGCAGCCGCGGCGGTCCAGTTCGGCCAGCAGCGGCTTCCAGGTGGCGCTGGTCCCCGCCAGCCCGTGCACCAGCACCAGCGGGTCGTCGGTCGGGGCGCCCTCCGGGAGCAGGTGCAGGTAGCCGATCCGGCGGCCGTGCAACACGGCCTCGCGCGCCGAAATCCCCATTGGAGCACCTTTCCCGAATGATTTTCGCCGAAGCATAGGGCGGTTTCGGCAGGCATTGTCATCGGCGGCGGGAATTGTGCAGATATGAACAGTCTGCGCGTTCGCGGCTTGCCACCGGCGCGCAAACCCGTCCACCGGTGCGGCGACCGGCCTGCGTGGACGATTGACAGCCCCTTGACCCCTCTTTAGTGTTCGAGGACACCAATGGACACGAAGTCGTGCGGGGGTGTCGATATCGCGCGGGTGGAGGGCGAGATGGCGGTGACGCAGCGGGGCGGGCCGGTCGGCGGCGAATCGGACAAGCCCGGGCCGGGCGTCACGGCGGTCCCGATCTGGGCGTCGGTCGTGCCGGGCATCGCCGACCGGGTGCGCCCGCTGGCCAGGACCCTCATCCAGGACGCCCTCGACGCGATCCAGGAGGCGGTGCCCGCCTACCGCCAGCCGATGGAGGGCAAGTTCGGCGAGGTGCTGCTGGGCAGCGTGCAGGCCGCCATCATGCAGTGCTTCGAGTTCATCGCCGACCCCACCGCCGACCGCACCGACTGGCTGGCCGCGTTCCGCTACGCGGGCCGGATGGAGTTCCTCGAGGGCCGCACCATGGACTCGCTGCAGACCGCGGTCCGGGTCGGCGCCCGCGCGGTGTGGCGGCACGTCAGCGTCGCGGGCCAGGAGCTGGGCATCCCGGCCGACACGCTGCTCACCGTGGCCGAGGCGATCTTCGCCTACGTCGACGACCTGTGCGTGGTCGCCGTCGCCGGGTACACCGAGGCCCAGGCGCAGGCCAGCGGGTCCTACGAGCGCAGGCGCCGCCAACTGCTCAAGCTCATCCTGTCCGACCCGCCCGCCCCCACCCAGTCCCTGGTGGAGCTGGCCGCCGCCGCCGACTGGCAGATCCCCGACGAGGTGGCCGTCGTCGTCCTGGAGTACCGCGCCGACCAGCACCACCTGCCGGTCCCCGCCCTGGGCCGCGACGTCCTGGTCGACCTGGAGAGCGGCGACCCCTGCCTGGTGCTGCCCGCCCCCCGCGCGCAGCTACCGAACCTGGAGGGGCAGTTGCAGGGCCGTCGCGCCGCGGTCGGCCCCACCGTGCCGCTGGCCGACGCGCACCGCTCGCAGCGGCTGGCCCGGCAGGCGATGTCGCTGGTGCACCGCGGCGTGCTGCCCGAGGTGGCCGTCACCTGGTGCTCGCGCAACCTCTCGACGCTGCTCATGTTCGCCGACGAGTCCCTGGTCACGCACGTGGCGCAGCCCATCCGCGCCGCCTTCGCCGATCTCACCGACAAGCAGCGCGAGCGGGTCGCCAGCACCCTGCGGACCTGGCTGCACACCCGCGGCGACATCAACGAGACGGCGTCGCGGCTCGCGGTGCACCCGCAGACCGTCCGCTACCGCATGAACCAGATCGAGGAACTGCTCGGCGACCGCCTCAACGACCCCGAGCAGCGGTTCCTGATGGAGATCACCATGCACGCCTGGCACCTGCCGGACGACACCACCACCAACTGAGGGCTCCCCGGCCCGCCCGCGGCGGGGCGTGGACCCGCGCGGGCCGGGTTCTCCCCCACTCGGTCACCGACCGCCGGGGTTCCGCGCGGGAACGCGCCGCCCGTCCCACTGGGAATGGGCGCCCGGCGTCCCGATCGGGTACAGATCCCGCGCCTGTGCCCCGCCATTCCCGTTGCGGGTATTCGCTGCTCAGAGGCGTTCCAGGTGCGCGCGGTCGGATTCGGCGAAATCGTCGTGAGCCACCCGAGGCCGGTTTTCCCCCGCCTCGGTCCGGGCGCCTCCCGGGCACCCGCTCCGACCACCCCGGGCGGGCCGCGGGGCGGTTCCGGGCACCGGGCCGCCGCCCGGCGCGCAGCCGCGCCGCACCCCGCCCGACCTGTGGCAGGCTGGCCCCGCACCAGTTCCGACACCGCCGCCGGGAGCAGTCGATGATCACCGTTGTGGGCGAGGCCCTGGCCGACCTCATCGCCGCCGCCGACGGCCGCACGTTCACCGCCCACCCCGGCGGCAGCCCCGCCAACGTCGCCCTGGGCCTCGCCCGCCTGGGCACCGCGTCGGTCCTGGGCACCCGCCTGGGCGACGACCTGTTCGGCACCCTGGTCCGCACCCACCTCACCGACGCCGGGGTCGACGTCCGCCCCCTGCCCGCCCCCACCTCCGACACCAGCGTCGCCTTCGCCGCCACGGACGCCGCCGGGGTGGCCCGCTACGACTTCCGCATCACCTGGGACGTCACCGCCCTGCCCCCGCTGGACGGCGCGGAGTGCCTGCACACCGGTTCCCTGGCCACCCTGCTGGAGCCGGGGGCCCGGGTCGTCGAAGCCGCCATGCGCACCGAGCGCACGGTGTCCTACGACCCGAACGTCCGCCCGTCGCTGTCCGGCACCCCCGCCGAGGAGCGGCCCAGGGTGGAGCGGCAGGTGGCGCTGTCCGACGTGGTCAAGGTCAGCGAGGAGGACCTGGGCTGGCTCTACCCCGGCGAGGACCCGGTCGGGCGGGCGGCGCGGTGGCTGGCCCTGGGGCCGTCCCTGGTCGTCGTCACCCTGGGCGCGGACGGCGCCCACGCCGTCACCGGGAACCACACCACCACCCGCCCCGGCCCCCCGACGACGGTGGTCGACACGGTGGGCGCGGGCGACGCGTTCACCGCGGGGCTGCTGCACTGGCTGTCGCGGGCGGGGCTGCTCTCGGGCAACCACACCGCCATCGCGTCGGTCACCGAGCGGTCCCTGGAGAACGCGCTCGACTTCGCCAACGCGGTCGCGGCGATCACCTGCTCCCGGGCGGGCGCCAACCCCCCGACCCTCGCGGAGCTGGGCGCGGCCCGGTCCCTGTTGCCCTGAGTCACGTCCCCGGGACGGCCGAACCGAGCGACCGAGCGGTCTGGTTGCGGAGAGTGACAAGTCGCAAACCGGTGGGTATCGCTGCCCTGAACGGGTGCGCCGTACGGCCGATGATGGAACCGAAGCGACCGTCTGTACTACGGTGAGCACGAACCGTTGTCACCCAGCCTTTGGAGCGCCATGAGCGTCGAGCACGTGCAGATGCGCGCACGGCTCGACCTGGAGGCGCCCAACCAGGCCCGGCTCTCCAATGCCCTCCTCGGCGGCCGGGACAACTACACCGCCGACCGCAACCTGGTCGAACGCCTGCTGCGGATCGCCCCCGAGGCCCGCGCGGTCGCCCGCGAACACCGCGAGTGGGTCGGCCGGGTCCTGCGGATGCTGACCGTGCAGCGCCGGGTCGACCAGTTCCTCGACCTCGGCGCGGGCCTGCCGACGGCGGACAACACCCACCAGATCGTGCAGCGCACCAACGCCGAGGCGAGGGTGTTCTACGTGGACAACGACCCGATCGTGCTGGCGCACGGCCGGGCGCTGCTGGAGGAGAACGAGCTCACGCACGTCGCCGAGGCCGACCTGACCGACCCGGCCGCCGCCCTGGCCAGCCCGGTGCTCACCCGCCACCTGGACCTGACCCGCCCGGTCGCCCTGATGATGTGCGACGTCGTCCACCACATCACCGACGACGCCACCGCGCTCACCGTGGTGCGCGGCTGGCTCGACGCGCTGCCCACCGGTTCCTACCTGGTCCTCACCCACCACTTCGACCCCGAGGACGGCGGCGAGCCCAGCGCACTGGCCCGCAGGCTCGACCACGAACTGCGCGACACCCCCCTGGCCACCACCCACCGGGGCCGCGCCCGGATCGACGAGTTCCTCACCGGCCTGAAACGAGTCCCCCCGGGCCTGGTCCCCCTGCACGACTGGTGGCCAGACGGCCCCAGGTTCTCCCCGCTGGCCCCGATGAACCACACCGTCGTCGGAGTCGTCGCCTACAAGTCCTGACCGTCGGTGAGCCTGGCCGCCAGCAGCGTGCCACCCGCCATCGCCGCAGGGAAGACCACCAGCGCCAGCAGCGGCACCAGGCACAGCAGGTAGACGGGTACGGCGAACCCCAGCGCCATCGCCCGCCTGCGCCCCAGCGCCCGCCGCCGCTCCCGCAGGCTCCGCCCCCGCCGCACGAACGGGATGGCCGTCATCTCCACGGCCAACAACCACCCCCCGACGAACACGGCCACCACCGGCACCACGGTCTGCCCCACCACCGGGATGAACCCGGCGACGAACAACCCCACGGCGAACAGGATCGCCAACCCGGCCAACCGCAGCCCGTCCCGCAACCCGATCCACGCCGACCGACCCCACCCGATCCGCTGCGCCTCCGGCACCCCGCCCAGTTCCCGGTCCTCGACCTCCTCGGCGATGCTCTCGTAGAACGGCCCACCGATGATCAGCGTGAGCGCCGAGAACAACACCATCATCAGCGCCACCGCCCCGATCACCACCCCGGCCCCCAACGCGGTGCGGAACACGCTGCGCCACACCTCCCCCCAGCCGTCGGCAAAAGGCGTGGCCCAGGCGACGAGGTCACCGATGCCCAGCGCCAACCCGATCAGGGCACCGAAGAGGACCACGCTGGTCACCAACGCGGGCAGCGCCCCGCGCACCAACAGCCCACCGTTGCCGAGCACCAACCGGAACCCCCGCCCCAGCAGCCCGATCCCCGTCCCGAAGTCCCGCACGATCCTGATCACGCGCGCAGTCTAGGGCTTCCCGACCAAGCCACTCGGCCACTCGCGGACCCGAGCCCCCAACCGCCACAGGCCCACCCACACCCCACCCGCCAGCCACCCGAACCCGCCGCCCTGCCAGCCGAACACATCAAGCCCACCGGCGCAGCCGCAGGCCACCCCACAGACCACCAGCCCGGCCACCAGCCGCCCGACCCCACCGTGCGCAGCCGCCAGCCCGCCAACCGCAAGCCTGGCGGACCGCCACCCGCAACCCCACCGTGCGCAGCCGGCGACCACTCCGCCAACCGCCGGCCCGGCTACGCCAATGCCCGGGTGGGTGGATTTGCTTGGGTGGGGGAGCCGATCATGTGCAAGCCTGCTCGGGCTGTGGGGCATCTTTTCGCCCCACTCGGTCACACTGGGCGCATGATCGGCGTAGGGGCCCCGCCCAAGCGGATCCACCCACCCGGGCGCCCACAACAAACGACCGGCGCTTTCCAAACCGCGCCAAGCGAACCCGCCCGCAGCACCCCAGCTCGGAGAACCCACCACTCACGTCGCGGTTGACTTCGAGCAATGTAGAGGTCCTATCCTCCGCTTGATCACCTGTTCGACGACGGAGGACAACCATGAGCATGGAGATGACGGCCTGGAGCGCCCTCTACAGCGCTGCCCGCACCGGCGGCACCGCGGGCAAGATGCCCACCCGGGTCACCGCCAAACGCATCCTGGAAATAGCCAGACCCCGCCGCAAACGCCTGCTCGCCTTCCTGGTGCTGGGCGTGGTCCTCGCCGGTCTGGCGGTGCTGTCCCCGGTATTGGCGGGCCGGGTCGTCAATGCGATCGTCGCGGGTGACCCGGACGGCGTCGTCGTCGGCCTCGCGCTGCTCATCGCGGGCGCCGCGCTCGCCGAGGCCGGGCTCGGCCTGGTGTCGCGCTGGCTGTCGGCGGGCATCGGGGAGGGGCTGATCCTCGACCTGCGGTCGCGGGTGTTCGACCACGTGCAGCGGATGCCGATCGCGTTCTTCACCCGGACCCGCACCGGTGCCCTGGTCAGCAGGCTCAACAACGACGTCCTCGGAGCCCAGCGGGCGTTCAGCGATACATTGTCCGGGGTGGTCACGAACGTGGTCACGCTGGCCCTGACCCTGGTCGTGATGCTGGGCATCTCCTGGCAGGTCACGCTGCTGGCGCTGGTGCTGCTGCCGGTGTTCGTCATCCCCGCCCGCCGCATCGGCCGCCGGGTGGCCGACCTGCGCCGGGAGGCGGCGGCGCTGGACGCGGCGATGCTGACCCAGATGACCGAGCGGTTCTCCGCGCCCGGCGCGACCCTGGTGAAGCTGTTCGGCAGGCCCGCTGAGGAATCGCGGGAGTTCGCCGAGCGGGCCGGGCGGGTGCGCGACATCGGGGTGCGCTCGGCGATGGTGCAGTCGGTGTTCGTCACCGCGCTGACCCTGGTCTCCGCGCTCGCCCTGGCCCTGGTCTACGGGCTCGGCGGCCACCTGGCGGTGGCGGGTTCGCTCGACGCCGGGGCGATCGTGTCGCTGGCGCTGCTGCTGACCCGGCTGTACTCGCCGCTGACCGCGCTCGCCGGGGCCCGCGTCGAGGTGATGAGCGCGCTGGTCAGCTTCGAGCGGGTCTTCGAGGTGCTGGACCTGCCGCCGCTGATCACCGACAAGCCCGGCGCCCGCCCGGTGCCCGACGGCCCGGTGTCGGTGGAGTTCGAGGACGTGCGCTTCGCCTACCCGTCGGCGGACAAGGTGTCGCTGGCGTCGCTGGAGGAGGTCGCCGCGATCGACACCCGGGCCGGGGTGGAGGTCCTGCACGGGGTGTCCTTCCGCGCCGAGGCTGGGCAGACGGTCGCCCTGGTGGGCACGTCCGGGGCGGGCAAGTCGACCATCGCCCAGCTCGCCCCCCGGCTCTACGACGTCGACTCCGGCGCGGTCCGGCTCTCCGGGGTCGACGTGCGCGACCTGACCGCCGACTCGGTGCGCGCCACCCTGGGCATGGTCACCCAGGACGGGCACCTGTTCCACGACACCATCCGGGCCAACCTGCTGCTGGCCCGCCCGGAGGCGGGCGAGGACGAGCTGTGGGACGCCCTGCGCCGCTCCCGGCTGGCCGACCTGGTCGCGAGCCTGCCCGATTCGCTGGACACGGTCGTCGGCGAACGCGGCTACCGGCTCTCCGGCGGGGAGCGCCAGCGGTTGACCATCGCCCGGCTCCTGCTGGCCCGGCAGCGGGTGGTCATCCTGGACGAGGCCACCGCGCACCTGGACTCGACGTCGGAGGCGGCGGTGCAGGAGGCGTTGGCCGAGGCGCTCGACGGGCGCACGGCGCTGGTCATCGCGCACCGGCTGTCGACGATCCGCGCTGCTGACCAGATCCTGGTCGTGGAGGCCGGGCGGGTGGTCGAGCGGGGTACGCACGAGGAGTTGCTGCGCCGGGGTGGGCGGTACGAGGAGCTGTACCGCACGCAGTTCGCCGATGAGGAGGGTTCGGTCGAGGTCCACTGACCATCTGGCCTGAAGCCCGGGTTCGGTGGGGGTGCCCGGCTGGGTGGATGTGCTTGGCCGGGGCCCCTACGGCGATCATGTGGCCCAGCGTGACAGGGTGGGGCTGAAGGGATGCCCCACCGCCCAGGGCAGGCTTGCACATGATCGCCACCCCCGACCAAACACATCCACCCACCCGGGCAGGGGCGTGGCTCGGCCGCCGGTTGCGAGGGTGGTCGCCCGCTGAGCGCATCCACCCACCCGGGCAGCCGGTCCTGCGGTTTTCGGGGTGGTCGGCTGCTGCGCTTGGCGGGGTTCGGGGTGGCCGGTGTTGCTGCGCCGGTGGGTGTGGTTCGCCTCAGCGGGTCTTTGCTTCGCCGAAGGTCATGTCGAAGTCGGTGAGGGTCAGGCTCAGGGCGGGGGAGTGGCCCGCGAGGAAGGGCAGCGGTGCGCCCGCATCCCAGTCGACCCGGGCGAAGCGGAGTCCCGAGGTCGACCGCACCCGGCTCAGCTTGAGCTTGCCCGCCAGCGTCTGCGCCACCCGGAAGGCCACCGGCCACCGGCCCGGCAGCCGCGTCCCCGGGCGCACCCTGGCCCGGGCGATCGACGTGGCCGTCCACTCCGGACCGTCCACGGTGAACTCGGCCAGTTCCTTCGGGATGCCCCACAGCGCCCGCCCGCCGTCGCGGGACGGGGGGCTGTCGACCCAGATGTGGGTGATGGTCGGGTACAGGCGCAAGCCTTTGCGCACCAACAGGGTCGACATCAGCTCCCGGTAGGTGAGCACGCTGCCGGGCCGGTAGTCCACCCACGCGGTGCCGACCACGCACCACGGCCCGAGGCGGAGCACCGAGGTCCCTGCCGGGACCTCCCAGTCGCGCTCGCGCAGGAACCACACCGACAGGTGCAGGTCGCCGCGCAGCTCCCACGGTTCCGGGGGGTGGGTCACGTGTGCTCCTTCGGGGTGATCGGGATCAGGGCGCCGGGCGCCGAGGCGGGGACGACCGGTGAGCGCGGTGCCACCGGGTCCAGCCGCCGGTAGGGGGCGCCGGGTTCGGGGCGGGGGTCGGTCTCGCCCTTGTTCGGCCACAGGGCCATCGCCCGTTCGGCCTGGGCGGTGATGGTCAGCGACGGGTTCACCCCGAGGTTCGCCGACACCGCCGACCCGTCCACCACGTGCAGCCCGGGGTAGCCGTGCAGCCGCTGGTACGGGTCCACCACGCCGGCCTCCGGGGTCTCGCCGATGGCGCAGCCGCCGATGAAGTGGCCGGTCACCGGCATGTCGATCCAGTCCGCCCAGGTGCCGCCCGCGATGCCGTCGATCTTCTCGGCGACCCGGCGGGCCACGTCGTGGCCCGCCGGGATCCAGGACGGGTTCGGTTCGCCCTCGCCCTGGCGGCTGCTCAGCCTGCCGAACCGGCGGAAGGTCGTCACCGAGTTGTCCAGCGACTGCATCACCAGCAGCACGATCGTCTGCTCCGACCAGTGCCGGGGGTCGTGCTGGCGGGCCAGGTCCCGGCGCCTGCGCCACAGCTCGCGCAGCCCGCGCGCCCACCGCGACCGTCCGCCGTCGACCAGCACGGTGCCCAGCAGCGCCAGTGCGTTGCTGCCCTTGCCGTAGCGCACCGGTTCGACGTGGGTCACCGGGTCCGGGTGGATCGAGGAGGTGATCGCCACCCCGCGCGAGTAGTCCACGGTCGAATCGCGCGCCCGGGCGGCGAGGATCGCCTCGGAGTTGGTGCGGCTGAGGTAGCCGACCCTCGGGGAGATCCGGGGCAGGGTGGTCGCGCGCAGCCTGTGCAGGAGCTTCTGGGTGCCCAGGGCGGCGGCGGAGAAGATCACCTGGTCGGCGGTGAAGGTCCGCTTCCGCAGCCCACCGGTGCGGCGGGTGTCGACCGCGTACCCGCCGTCGACCTCGCGCACGCCGATGGCCGTGGTCAGCGGGTGGACCTCCGCGCCCGCCTTCTCCGCCAGGTACAGGTAGTTCTTGACCAGGGTGTTCTTCGCGTTGTGCCGACACCCGGTCATGCACTCCCCGCAGTGCGTGCAGGTGCGCCGGGTCGGCCCCGCGCCGCCGAAGAACGGGTCGGGGACCTCCTCGCCGGGCTTGCCGCCGAACAGCACGCCCACCGGGGTGCTGGTGTGGGTGTGGCCGACGCCGAGGTCGTCGGCGACCTCGCGCAGCACCCGGTCGGCGGCGGTGGTCGCCGGGTTGGTGGTGACCCCGAGCATCCGCTTCGCCTGGGCGTAGTGCGGGGCCAGCTCGGCCCGCCAGTCGGTGATGTGCGCCCACTGCCGGTCGCGGAAGAACGCCTCGGGCGGCTCGTAGAGGGTGTTCGCGTAGCCGAGCGACCCGCCGCCGACCCCGCTGCCGGACAGCACCAGCACGTCGCGCAGCGGGGTCATCCGGAAGATCCCGGTGCAGCCCAGGCGCGGGGCGAACAGGTAGTCGCGCACGTGCCAGGAGTTCTCGGCGAACTCGTCATCCGCGAACCGCCTCCCCGCCTCCAGCACGCCGACCCGGTAGCCCTTCTCGGTCAGCCGCAGCGCGGACACGCTGCCGCCGAACCCCGATCCGATGACCAGGACGTCATAGTGCGGCACGCCCGGGTTCGCCGCTACGCGGTCCACGTCGACCCCTCCTCCGGGTGGTCGGCCGCGATCAGGTGGAAGTCGGCCGGGTCGGGCCGCCGGGTGCGCCGCCGGTACTCCGCGACCAGACCCGGCCAGTTCGTGGTGATCCGCCCGCCGTCCTCCCGGTACCAGCTCTCGCAGCCGGTCCACACGCTCGACCGCAGCCGCGACTGCACCTCCCGGTCGGACCGCTCGGCCACCTCGGCCCGCACGTCCACGGCGGCCACCCCGTGCGCGCGCATGGCCCGCAGGGTGCGCACCAGGTAGGCGGCCTGGCGCTCCAGCATGAAGATGATCGAGTTCCCGCCCAGGTTCGTGTTCGGCCCGTAGACCAGGAACATGTTCGGGAACCCGGGCACGGTCATCCCCAGGTGCGCCCGGGCACCGCCCGCCCAGGCCGTCGCCCGCAGGTCCACCCCGCCGGTCCCGGTGATGGTCAGCGGCGCCAGGAAGTCGGTGGACCGGAAACCGGTGCCGTAGACGATCACGTCGGCCGGGTGTTCCCGCCCGTCGGCGGTCACCACGCCGTCGCGGGTGATCTCCGTGATCGACTCGGTGACCACGTCGACGTTGGGGCGGGTGAGGGCGGGCAGGTAGTCGTTGGAGAACAGCAGGCGCTTGCAGCCGATCGCGTAGTCCGGCGTGAGCTTGGCCCGCAGCACCGGGTCCGCCACCCGCGCCCTGAGGTGCAGCCGGGCCACGGCCTCGATGGCCTTGCCCAGCGGCTTGGCCGAGGTGAAGGCCGTGGTCAGCAGTTCCCCGCTCAACCACACCGACGCCCGCCCGGCCAGCCGCGCCCCGGGCACCCGCCGGAACAGGGCGTGGTGCGCGGCGGTGTACCGGCGGTCCGGCTTCGGCACCACCCACGGCGGTGTCCGCTGGAACAGGTCGAGGTGCCCCACCCGCGGCTGGATGCGCGGCACGAACTGCACCGCGCTGGCCCCGGTCCCGATCACCGCCACCCGCTTGCCCGCGAGGTCCACGGAGTGGTCCCACCGCGCCGAGTGGAAGATCCGCCCCCCGAACGCGTCGGCCCCGGGGATGTCGGGCACCGCGGGCCGCGACAACTGCCCCACCGCGGGCACCAGCACGTCGGCCGTGACGACCTCCCCACCGGCGATCTCCACCCGCCACTTCCCGTCCCGGTACGCCGCCCCCACCACGTCGCACCCGAACCGCACCAGCTCGGTCAACCCCTGCTCGGCGGCGGTCCGCTCCAGGTACCGCAGGATGTCCGCCTGCCCCGAGTACCGCCGGGGCCACCCCGGGTTCGGCGCCCACGACCACGAGTACAGCGACGAGGGCACGTCACAGGCCGCCCCCGGGTACACGTTGTCCCGCCACACCCCACCCAGTCGGGACGCCCGCTCCAGCACGGTCACCGCGAACCCCGCCCGCCGAAGCGCGGCGGCAGCCCCCAGGCCCCCGAACCCCGCCCCGATCACGACCACCGACAGCCCTGTCATGCCCCCGACGCTAGAACCGCCCCGCCTCGGGAACCAGCCTCCTGGCGGCCTCGCGATTGACATTTCCGGCCACGCCCCCGGTCGGGCCCGCCTGCCCAGAACCCCACTGCGCGCGGCAACGCGGCGGACCGGCGTCACTTTCGGACGGCGGTTGTCGGGGCGGGCACTTCTTGACTTCCAATCAAGAGCGATTTAGCGTTCGCGCCGTCCATCTCTTGATCGTGAGTCAAGAGCGGTGTGGTGAGGAAGGGTGTGCGATGGGAACGTCGGCGACGGAGAACGGCCCCGCCGAGGCGGTGCGGCGCGATGTGTGGTTCGAGTCCGGTGGTGTGCGGTGTGCGGCGTGGCTGTACACCCCGACTGCGGGCGAGGGGCCCCGGCCGCTGGTGGTCATGGCGCACGGGTTGGGCGGGGTGCGGGAGTGGCGGCTGGACGCGTTCGCCGAGCGGTTCGCCGCGCAGGGGTGGGTGGTGCTGGTGTTCGACTACCGGTACCTGGGGGCCAGCGAGGGCGCGCCGCGGCAGTTGCTCGACATCGGCGACCAGCTCGACGACTGGCGGGCGGCGCTGTCCTACGGGCGGTCGCTGCCCGGGGTCGACCCGGAGCGGGTCGCGGTGTGGGGGACCTCGTTCGGCGGCGGGCACGCGCTGCGGATCGCGAGCGAGGACCGCGCCGTGGCTGCGGTGGTGGCCCAGTGCCCGTTCACCGACGGCCCGGCGTCACTGCTCTCCCGGTTCCGCTCCAGCCCGTTGAGCGTGCTGTGGCTCGTCGCCGCCGCCGTGCTCGACGTGGTGGGGTCGCTGTTCGGCGCGAAGCCGGTGCTGGCCCCGGTGGTCGGGGTGTGGTGGATGCCCGCCTTCCTGGTGTCCCCGACCGCGATCGCCGATGCGTCGAAGCTGATGCCCGCCGGGTCCCGGCTCTCACCGCGCACCGCCGGGCTCACCGCCCGGATCCCCGCGGTGGGCAGGGGTCTGTCCCCGACGGTCGAGACCGGCGGGCGCCCGTTCCACCCCTCCGACACCGCTGTCGGCCGCGACACGGTCTGGGGTGTCGTGAAGGGCCCGGACGGTGCGAGCGACAGCGCCAACGCGATCGCGGCCCGGCTCGCGTTGCGGCTGCCGCTGTACCGGCCGGGCAGGGACCTGGGCGCGATCACCGCGCCGACCCTGCTGTGCGTGTGCGACGACGACCGCGCGGCCCCCGCCCGCACCACGGCCCGCCTCGCGGCCCGGCACGACCACGTCCAGGTCAACCACTACGACGGCGACCACTTCGACATCTACGTCGACGACCTCTTCGAGCGCGCCGTGCAGGACCAGGTCCGGTTCCTCGCGGCGCGGTTCACCGCCCCGGCGGACCGGTAGTCGGCCCGTCGGGGCCCTGGTGGGGACCCGGCACGGCGGCGATGCCGCGGGCGCTGCGCACCAGCGCCTCGACGATGGCGCGATCACCCGCGGCGTCGCCCCCGTGCGTGAGCATCCCCTCGACCGCGAACACCCCGATCCGCGTCATCGCGTCCTGCTCGGCCTCCGGCACGCCCAACCCGGCCAGGTGCCACCGCAGCATCCCCTCCACCCGCGCGTGGAACCCGTCGTGCCACACCCGCAACGACTCCGAGACCCCGACCCTGGCGTGCACCGTCGTGATCAGCCGGTCGACCCGCCGCAACTCCCCGACCGCCCACAGCAGCAGCTCGACCGGCGACTCGGCCGACCGCCGCGCCACGCCCGCCAGGAACTCCGCGAACAACGCGTCCAGGACGGCGACCAGCACCTCGTCCTTGTGCTTGAAGTACCAGTAGACGGTGTTGGAGGCCACCCCCGCCGCACGCCCGATCCGCACCACCGTCGTGGAGTCGTAGCCCTCCTCCACGAACAACCGCGTGGCCGCGGCGACGATCTCACCGCGCTTCTCTTCCCGGTCCTGCGGGCGTCGGTTCCGCGGCATCCCCCACCTGGCCACATCGGTCACGCTGGAACCCCAGCGTAGGGGAACCGCCCCCGCGGGCGCTCCCGGCCCACCACCCCGCCGGGCCCCGGCCGAGCCATCCACCACCCGGGCGCCCACAACGAACCCCCCGGCCCTGGAGGCGCAGCCACCGTGAAGCCCACCGGACCCCGGTCCTCGCGGACAACACCCGACCCCACCGGGCAGACTCGCGGTATGCGCGTGTTCGCCGAGGCCGCCGTCCGGCACTGGGACTACCCGCGCGGCACGGCAGGACTCCGACTGGTCTCCACCTTCGCGCGGGAACGGAACGTCCCCCTCCCCGAGGTCCCCGAAGACGTCCTCACCGACCCCGCAGCCCGAGTGGACGCGGCAGTGGAACTGGCGGCCGTGCGCGCCCTGGCCGCGCAACTGCCCGACGCCGGGCTGGAGCTGGGCCGCCGCTACCACGTGACGACGTTCGGGATGCTCGGCTACGCCGTGCTCAGCAGCCCCACCCTCGGCGCCGCCGTCGACGTGACCCTGCGGTACCTGGACCTGAGCTTCATCTTCTGCGTCCCGCGCCCGCGCCTCGACGGCGCGCTGCTGCGGTTCGACCTGGACGCCTCCGCGCTGCCGCAGGACGTGGCCCGGTTCCTCGTGGAGCGCGACCTCGCCGCCATCCACACCGTCACCGGTGAGCTGCTGCCCGGCGGCCTGCCGCTCACCGAGGTGGCCTTCGGCTTCCCCGAGCCCGCCGACCCGTCCGCGCACCGCGCCGCGTTCGGCGTCGACCCGGTCTTCGGGGCGGCGGTCACCTCCGCCGCGTTCCCGGTCGCCGAGCTGGACCGGCCGCTGCCGCAGGCCGACCCGGTGACCGTGGCCGAGTGCGAGGAGCGCTGCCGGGTCCTGGTGCAGGCGCGCAGGCAGCGGCACGGGACGACCGGGGCGGTGCGGGCCCAGCTTGCGGCGGTCGGCGGCATCCGGCTGGGCGCGGGCGAGGTCGCCGCCCGGCTGCTGGTGGGGGAGCGGACCCTGCGGCGGCGGCTGGCGGAGGCGGGCACGTCGTTCCGGGAGCTGCGCGACGAGGTGCGGTTCGCCCTCGCCGAGGAGCTGCTCGCCGACGGGGTGCTGCCGGTGTCCGACATCGCCACCCGGTTGGGCTACGCGGAATCGGCGAGCTTCATCCACGCGTTCACCCGATGGACGGGACACACGCCGAGCGCGCACCGCAGGACGGGCTGAGAGTCCACATCGGACGTACCCTTGTTCACGTTCCGGTAACCGAAGGCGACGCGTGAAAAGGGATCATTGACCGATGGCCACCCCCGACCACATCCCCGCCCCGCGGGCCGAGTTCTCCGCGGCCCGCGACATCACCGAGGCCGCCGTGTCCGCGCTCACCGAGTGCCACCCGGGGGTGGCGCCCCCGACCGTGCAGGCCGTGGTGGTCCAGGCGGCCTGGGAACTGGCCGCGCACGCCCACCTGCCCGAGTCCTTCCGGCGGCTGCTGCACCGACGCGCGCACGCCCGCCTGCTCGCCATGACGGGGACGCTGCTGCCGATCCGCGGCTCCCGGGCGCTCGCCGCCGACTAGGACTCGGCGCCGGAGCGGCCTGTCCACGCGAGCCCGGGATCGCGGTGGTGGTGCCCGGCCCGCGGTGTCGGGTGGTCGACGGCCGCACCGAGGGGGCCCGCGGTCACCCCGGGTCGGGTGCCGCGTCCGGTTCGCCCTTGACCAGGCGGCTCAGCTCCACGGCGTTGGTCGGGGCGTGCCCGCTCATCGTGTTGTCGAGGTAGACGTACACGTCGAGGTCGGCCGACCAGGTGTGGATGGCCGCCGCCCACTTGCGCAGGGTCTCCGGCGGGTAGTCGCCGGTGTAGAGGGTTTCCGGGCCGTGCAGGCGGGCGTAGGCGAAGTCGGCCGTCAGCTCCGTGAACAGCGGGAACCGGCCCGCCGAGTCGGCCACCACCGAGGCCACCCCGCGCTCGCGGAGCAGGTCGAAGTAGCGGTCGTCCCCGAAGCTGGGGTGGCGGGCCTCGACCGCGTGCCGCACCGGGGGCAGCAGGTCCAGGAAGGCGGCGACGGTGTCGCGGTCGAAGGCCAGGGTGGGCGGGAGCTGCCACAGCAGCGGGCCGAGCTTGTCGCCCAGTTCCCCGACGCCGGAGGCCAGGAAGGCGGCGAGGGCCTCGCCGGGGTCGCGCAGCCGCAGGGTGTGCGTGACGACCTTCGGGCCCTTGACCGCCAGGACGAAGTCGTCCGGGGTGCGGTCGCGCCAGGAGCGGAACACGTGCGGGCCGCGCAGGCCGTAGAAGGTGCCGTTCACCTCCACCGAGTTGAGGCGGGCCGAGAGGTGTTCGAGCTCCTTGCCCCGGCGCAGCGTCGACGGGTAGAAGCCGCCGCGCCACTCGGGGTAGGTCCAGCCGGAGGTGCCGATCCTGATCTCTGCCATCCCCGGCTGCGTACCCCACCGATGATCACTCGAAACGGTGAGCGGGCGACACCCCTCGATCGGGCACCGGTCTGCCCCACGATCCCCCGCGACCTGGCACAACACCACCATCCACAAAGGGCACCCGCGCCGCCGCAGCACCGAGCGTGCCGGATTGTCACCTGTTCGCACCCCCACTCGGGTCCTAACATCTACGGGACCGACCCCGGGGGGAGCCCATCGTGACCGTGCCCGAGCAGCGCACCGCCGCGCGGTCGCGGCTGCCGTGGGTGCGGACCGACCCCGCCTCGGTGCTCGGCACGGCCCGCCGCATCGCCGACGACCTGGCCGACGGCCTGTCCGGGGCCGGGGTGCGGGCGGCGGCCAGGGCCGTGCGCAGGCTCCTCGACGCCGACGCCGTCGGGCTGACCGACCTGTCCGGCGACCCGGTCTGGTCCGGTCGCGTCCCCGACGGCTCCCGCTGGCCCGGGCTGGTCGAGGCCGCGCTGCAGGGTGAGGCCAGGGCAGGGCGCCCGCCGCTGGTCGCGGTGCCGCTGCACGTGCACGACGAGGTCGCCGGGGCACTGGTGGTGGCCGGTGCGGTCCGGATGGGCGCGGTCCGCGAGGTCGCCGACTGGGTCGCCGCCGCCGTGGAGCGGTCGCGGCTGGAGGCCTCCGCCGAGCAGGCCGCGCAGGCCGAGCTGCGGGCCCTGCGCGCGGAGATCTCCCCGCACTTCGTCTACAACGCGCTCACCGTCATCTCCTCGCTGGTGCACTCCGACCCCGACCGGGCGCACGAGCTGATCCTCGACTTCGCCGACTTCAACCGCTACAGCCTCTCCGGGCACGGCGAGTACACCACCGTCGCCGACGAGTTCCACGCCATCGAGACCTACCTGGCCCTGCAGCGCGCCGTGCTCGGCGACCGGCTGCGGGTGCAGGTGCGCGTCGCCCCCGAGGTGCTGGCCGTGGCTATCCCGTACCTGGTGCTGCAACCGCTGGTGGAGAACGCCGTGCGCCACGGGGTCGAACCGCGCGGGGTCGGCGGGCTGGTGCAGGTGCGCGGCGAGGCCGAGGGCACCGACTGCCTGATCTCGATCGAGGACGACGGCGCGGGGATGGCGCCCGCGCACGCCGAGGCCGTCCTCGCCGGGCGCGGCCCGTCCGGCAGCGTCGGGCTGGCCAACGTGGACCGGCGGCTGCGCGAGGTCTACGGCCCGTGGTACGGGCTGGTGGTCGAGACCGCCGAGGGCGCGGGCACCCGCGTGCTGGTGCGGATGCCGATGTTCTCCCCGGGGGTGATGCCGTGATGGGTGCCGGGCTGCGGGTGCTCGCCGTCGACGACGTGCGGGCCGCGCTCGACGAGCTGTGCAGGCTGCTGCGCGCCGCGCCGGAGGTGGCCGATGTCCGCGCGGCGGGCGACGCGCTGGGCGCGCTGCGCAGCATCCAGGCCGACCCGCCGGACGCGGTGTTCCTCGACATCTCCATGCCCGGCCTCAGCGGCCTGGAGCTGGCCTCGCTGCTGGCCAGGCTCAGCGAACCCCCGGTGATCGTCTTCGTCACCGCCCACGAGGGCCACGCCGTGTCCGCCTTCGGCATCGGCGCCGTCGACTACCTGCTCAAGCCCGTCCGCGCCGAGCGCCTCGCCGACGCCCTGACCAGGGTCGAGCGCATGGTCGCGGGCCGCACCGTCCCGGCCCCGCGCACCGGGCCCAGCACCCCCGACACCATGCCCGCCCTCCCGGTCGAGGCCGAGGGCCGCACCCGCTACGTCCGCCGCGGCGATGTCCGCTTCGCCGAGGCCCACGGCGACTACGTCCGCCTGCACACCCCCACCGGCGCCCACCCGGTCCGCATCCCCATCTCCCGCCTGCAGGAGTACTGGGAGGACTTCGGCTTCTCCCGGGTCCACCGCGGCTACCTGCTGGCCCTCGACGCCGTCCGGGAGCTGCGCAGCGACTCCGTGGGCGGGATGCTCGCCCACACCGACGTCGGCGACGTCCCGGTCAGCCGCCGCTGCGTCCGCCCGCTGCGCGAGCGCCTGCTGCTCGCCGCCCGCCGGGGCGAACTCGGCAGGCGGGCCTGAGCGGGTGACCCAGCAGCGCCGAGTGGCGGTGACCAGCCCCCAGACCCGGCTCGCCCACGCCCGCCGCCGCGCGCACACCGCGTGGCGGCCGTCCGCGCTCGACCCGGCCGACGCCGAGCGGGCGCTGGGCGTGTTCGCCGCCCAGCGGCGCCGGGCCGCGGTGGCGGTGGCGGCGCTGGGCGCGCTGGTGTTCGGGCTGCCGGTGCTGCTGGGCGCGCTGCCGGTGCTCGGGGAGGTCCGCCTGCTGGGTGTCCCGGTGGCGTGGCTGGTGCTGGTCCTGGTGCCGTTCCCGGCGATGGTGTGGCTGGCCCGCTGGCACCTGCGCCACGCCGAACGGGTCGAGGACCGGCCGTGACGCCGGTACGGCCCCGCCGGGCGGTGCGGTGATCGCGGTCTTCGCCGTGGCGCCGGTCGTGCTCGTCACGCTGCTGGTGGGGTTGCGCGGGGTGGCGGCGGTGCGGACCACGTCGGACTTCCTGGTCGCCTCGCGCCGGGTGTCGCCGCTGCTGAACTCGGCCGCGGTGTCGGGGGAGTACCTGTCGGCGGCGTCGTTCCTCGGGGTGGCGGGGCTGGTGGTCAAGGACGGCGTCGGGTCGCTGTGGTACCCGGTCGGGTTCACCGCCGGGTACGTGGCGATGCTGGTGCTGGTGGCCGCGCCGATGCGCCGGTCGGGGGCGGTGACCGTGCCGGACTTCGCCGAGGCGCGGCTGGCGTCGCGACCGCTGCGGGTGCTCAGCGCCGTGGTGGTGCTGGTCATCGCCGGGCTCTACCTGGTGCCCCAGTTCCGCACCGCGGGGTTGGTGCTCAGCGTCGTCAGCGGCACCCCGTACTGGGTGGGGGTGGTGATCGCCGCCGTCGTCGTCAGCGTGACCCTGGCCGTGGGCGGCATGCGCGCGGCCACCTACGTGCAGGCGTTCCAGTTCTGCTTCAAGCTCGTGCTGTTCATCGTCCCGGCGCTCTGGCTGCTGTTCACCGTCGGACCGCAGGTGCGCCACGACGCGGTGCACCCCGTCGAGTTCACCCACTTCACCCGCGACACCACCGTCTCCTTCGGACTCGAAGTCACCCTGGAGGTCCACGAGCCCCTCACCGCGGGCACGCCGGACGGGCCGCGCACCTTCCCGCCGGGAGACCTCAGGGTCACCGCCGGGCAGACCCTCGTGTTCCCCGAGGGGGCGGCGGTGCCGGGGGTGCGCGGCGGCGCGGCACCCGGGGGCCCGGACTGGCGGCGACCGCTGCTGCACCTGGGCGAGGAGGGGCACCCGCTGCTGACCACCTGGGCCATCCTGCTCGCCACCGTGCTCGGCACGATGGGCCTGCCGCACGTGCTCATGCGCTTCCACACCAGCCCCGACGGCCGCGCCGCCCGCCGCACCGCGGCCATCACCGTCGGCCTGCTCAGCGTCTTCTACCTCTTCCCCGGGGTCTACGGGCTGCTCGGCGCGGTGCTCGTCCCGCAGCTCTACCTCAGCGGCGCCACCGACACCGCCGTCGTCGCGCTGCCCGCGCAGGTCGACGCGGGCGCCACCGGGGCGGTGTTCACCACGCTGCTCACCGCCGGGGCGTTCGCCGCGTTCCTGGCCACCTCGCTCGGGCTGCTCCTCGTCGTCGCCGGGGCCATCTCGCACGACCTGGTGCCCGGGGGCGTCGGCAGGCTGCGGTTCACCGTGGTGGCCGCCGCGGCGGTCGTCGTGCTGCTCGCCCTGCCGTCCGCCCGGATCGACGTCGGCGTCCTGGTCACCTGGGGGTTCACCGTCGCCGCGGCCACCTTCTGCCCGCTGCTCGTGCTCGGGGTGTGGTGGTCGCGGCTCACCGCCGCGGGCGCCGTCGCCGGGGTCACCGCCGGGCTGCTGGCCACCTCCGGGGGCATCGTGCTGTCCCTGTTCGGCCCGCCCGCGCACGGGTGGGTGGCCATCCTGATCGCCCAGCCCGCGCCGTGGGCGGTGCCGCTGGCCTTCGCCACCATGATCGGGGTGTCGCTGCTCGGCAGGCCGCCGACCTGGGCCGCCGCGGCCATGCTGCGCCTGCACCTGGTCGAACCCGGCAGCAGGCGCACCGGCACACCATCACCCGTACGAGAGCTTGACGGCCGTGACCTGGGCCACTCGTCGTGGGCCACGCGCCGTTCGTCAGCCGTTCGTCGCGTGACACGACGGTTGAGCCGCTGACCGTTCACCGTCCGTGCGTCTCTCCCTACGGTCTTCCTGCGAAACCCTGTGCGAGGAGGCACCTATATGAGTTCGACCGAACGGCCGCCGGACGAGCGGGACTGGTCGGAGGTCCAGTCGAGCGCGGAGTTCGTGGAGCTGCGCAGGCGGCTGCGCGTCTTCGTGTTCCCGATGACCGGGTTCTTCCTGCTCTGGTACCTGGTCTACGTGCTGCTCGCCGACTACGCCCACGGCTTCATGGCGACCAAGGTCTTCGGCAACGTCAACGTCGGGCTCATCCTCGGCCTGCTCCAGTTCGCCTCCACCTTCGTCATCACCGGGATCTACGTCCGCTACGCCAATCGCAAGCTCGACCCGCTGGCCACCAAGCTGCGCGAGGACATCGAGGGCGCGACCCCCGCCGGAGGTGCCGGATGACCCTCGCCCAAGGCGTGGAGGGCAACAACCCCGCGCTCAACATCGGCATCTTCGCCGCGTTCGTGGTCATCACCCTGGTCATCGTGTTCCGGGCCAGCCGCAACACCAAGTCCGCCTCGGACTACTACGCCGCGGGCCGGGCGTTCACCGGCCCGCAGAACGGCATCGCCATCGCGGGCGACTACCTGTCCGCCGCGTCGTTCCTGGGCATCGCGGGCGCCATCGCGGTCAACGGCTACGACGGCTTCCTCTACTCGATCGGCTTCCTCGTCGCCTGGCTGGTGGCGCTGCTGCTGGTCGCCGAACTGCTGCGCAACACCGGCAAGTTCACCATGGGCGACGTCCTCGCGTTCCGGATGAAGCAGCGCCCGGTCCGCGCCGCGGCGGCCACGTCCACGCTCATCGTGTCCTTCTTCTACCTGCTGGCGCAGATGGCGGGCGCGGGCGGCCTGGTCGCGCTGCTGCTCGGCGTCACCGGCACCGGCGCCCAGGCCATGGTCATCGCCGTCGTCGGCGTGATCATGATCGTGTACGTGCTGGTCGGCGGCATGAAGGGCACCACGTGGGTGCAGATCATCAAGGCCGCGCTGCTCATCGCGGGCGCCCTGGTGATGACCGTGTGGGTGCTCGCCAAGTACGGCTTCAACCTCTCCTCGCTGCTGCAAGGGGCGGTCGACAAGGCGGGCGCGGTCGGCGAGAAGCTGCTCAGCCCCGGCAAGCAGTACGGCGCCACCGGCACCAGCAAGCTCGACTTCCTGTCCCTGGGCATCGCGTTGGTCCTGGGCACCGCGGGCCTGCCGCACGTGCTGATGCGCTTCTACACCGTGCCCACCGCCCGCGAGGCCCGCCGCTCGGTGGTCTGGGCGATCGGGCTGATCGGCGTGTTCTACCTGTTCACCCTGGTCCTCGGCTACGGCGCGGGCGCGCTGGTGGGCCCGGACACGATCAGCAAGGCACCCGGCGGGGTGAACTCGGCCGCGCCGCTGCTGGCCCAGGCCCTCGGCGGGCCGGTGCTGCTCGGGCTGATCGCCGCGATCGCCTTCGCCACCATCCTGGCCGTGGTCGCCGGGCTGACGATCACCGCGTCGGCCTCCTTCGCCCACGACGTGTACGCCAACGTCATCCGCCGCGGCAAGACCACCCCCGCCGCGGAGGTGCGGGTCGCCCGGATCACCGCGGTTGTCATCGGCGCGGTCGCCATCGCGGGCGGCATCCTCGCCAACGGGCAGAACGTCGCTTTCCTGGTGGCGCTCGCCTTCGCGGTCGCGGCCTCGGCGAACCTGCCGACGATCCTGTACTCGCTGTTCTGGAAGCGGTTCAACACCCGCGGCGCGCTGTGGAGCATCTACGGCGGGCTGATCTCCTCGATCGTGCTCATCGTGTTCTCCCCGGCGGTCTCCGGCACCGCCAAGTCGATGATCACCAGCGTGGACTTCCACTGGTTCCCGCTGCAGAACCCGGGCATCATCTCGATCCCCGCGGGCTTCCTGCTCGGCTGGCTGGGCACGGTCCTGTCCAAGGAGCGCGACCCGGGCAAGCACGCCGAGATGGAGGTGCGCGCCCTGACCGGGGTCGGCGCGGAGAAGGCCGTGGCGCACTAGGCCACCGCTGGTCGAGCAGCAGCAACGGGCTTCCGCCGGTCGGCGGAAGCCCGTTCGCTTGTCCGGCGGGGGCGCCCCGACCACGGGACGCTATGCAGGTGAACGTGCATAGATGCATTCCCGTGGTCCTGCTGGCGCTGCTCACCCTGGCCGGGTGCAAGGTGCCCACCGGCGCTGAGGACGCGGCCACTGCACCCCTCACCTCTGCACCCCCGGCCGCGGCCCCCGTCGCCACCGGCGACCGCGCGGCCCTGATGGCGCAACTCGGCGCGGCCAAGCCGGAGGACACCGGCGCCCACTACAACCGCGACGACTGGGGCGACTGGGCCTACGACCCCAAGAGCAAGTGCAACACCCGCGAACAGGTCCTCGCCCGCGACGGCCAGGGCGTGGCGGTCGACTCCCAGTGCCGCCCCACCTGCCCGACCACCGCCTGCTGGACCAGCCGCTACGACGGGGTCCAGGCCAAGGACGCCGCCGACCTCCAGATCGACCACATCGTCCCCATCGCCGAGGCCAACCGCTCCGGCGCCCGCGGCTGGAGCGCCGAGCAGCGCAACGCCTACTACAACGACATGACCAACCTGGTCGCCGTCTCCGCGAAGTCGAACGGCCAGAAGAGCGACAGCGACCCCGCGGAATGGCGCCCGGTGGACGCCTATTCCTGCGAATACGCGACCGCCTACACCACCATCAAGGTCAAATACCACCTCACGGCCGACGACCGCGAAATCGCGGCCCTCAATGCCATGCTCAACACCTGCCCGCGCTGATCGGGAAATGAAGAGCGGGGGCCCGGCGAACCGGACCCCCGCCCCCACGACGGATCAGTGCGACCTACACGCCCGCGATGGACTGGATCCACGAGCGGTAGGTGGTGACGTTGGTGTAGTTCGTGACCGTGGCGCGGTCACTGGTGGAGGCCACGCCGACCTGGCGGCCGTTGCCGAACATCGGACCACCGGAGTCACCGCCCGCGGTGATGCCGTTGACCCGGGTGGCCTGCACCGCGACGCCGTTGTAGGCGTCCCGGGCGTTGGTGCTGCGCACGCTGACCGTGGCCACCTTCAGGTAGCGCGACTGGCAGTTGATCTCCGGCTGGTTGGTGCAGGTGGCACCCCAGCCGTAGACCTGCACGTTCTGCCCGACGCGCACGTCGGTCGAGGTGCCCAGCGGCGCGTAGGTCGCCGAGACGCTGCGGTCGAGGTAGGCGATCGCCAGGTCCGAGGCCGAGTGGCGGTAGATCGTGGCCGCGTTGGCCAGGGTGCCGCCGCTGGTCTGGTCCAGGCTGCCGATCCGGAAGCTGATCGCCCCGCTGGCCACGCAGTGCTTCGCGGTGAGCACGTAGCGCGGGGCGATGATCGTCGCCGAGCACGACTGCTGCCCGTTGGAGAACAGGCGGGCCGCCCACGGGGCGTTGGAGGCGGTGCCGCCGCCGATGATCGTCGGGGTCATCACCGGGTCGGACGGCGGAGCGGGTGCCGCCAGCGCGGCGGGGGCGCCGACGACCAGCGCGGCCAGGGAAAGGGCAGCGACCAACAAACGCTTCATGAGGGGAGTTCTCGATTCTGCGGCCGGAACCGCTCAGGGTGGAATCGGGAATGCGCCGACCGGTGGGACGACCGGCCGAATGCCCCTCCACCATTTCACCGCAATCCGGAAACCCGCAAGGACCACTCATTCCCAGTCATCCACAGCGCCCGCCACCCGCGAACGACGACGGCCGCGCCCCGGGCGGGGGCGCGGCCGTCGGGGTGGTGCCGGGTCAGGCGGCGTCGACCAGGATGGTGGTCTCCACCGGCTGCGCGACGAGGGCCGAGGCGTAGTTGCGCTGGACCTGGGCTCGCTCGGTCGCGTTGGGCAGGGCGTTGGCGCAGCTCACCGGGGCCGAGCTGCCGGACATCAGGTCGGAGCACAGACCGGTGCGGCGGTCGGGGAGCCCGAGGCTGTGGCCGAACTCGTGGGTGATGATCCGGACCACGTTGTAGCCGTCGTCCACCGCTTGCCTGCCGAACCAGACCGTGCCCGACCCGGTGGGTCGGACCGGGCCGAGGGTGGCGCGGGGCCAGCCGTCGTCGGCGATCACCCGGATGTTGACCCGCTGGCCGAGGGTCGCCTTGACGAGGCGGACATTGGTGACCGACGCGTTCCAGTTGGCGGCGCCCTGGGCCACGGCGGACTTGAACTCGGCCGCCTGGCTGTCGTCGTAGGTGAGGGTGACGACCGCGGCGGGGGCGGGTGCGGGGGCCGCCGAGGCGGGGGCTGCCCCGGCGATCACCCCGGCTCCCACGGCGAGGGTGGTGGTCACCAGGGCGAACGTGCGTCTGAGCATGGGGGTCCTCCTCGTGGGGCCCGCCTCGTGGGCGGGGCCGACCGGCTGCGACCTGGCGCGAGTGCGCACCGTGACTACCTCTACTCGGGGAGTAGTCCGATTCCCGGGCAGAAGTGACCGCGATCACAAACATTGACTTTCCCAGGGTGTCCAGGGGTCATAAGTGAACAGCGGATGTCGGTACATGCCGGTTGATCAGCGGAAACAGGCCATCCGGGGCTGTCCGCGGCGTTCGGTGGCCGGAGCGGTGCTTGCAGGCTCGCGGGCGGACGGGTCGCACGGGAAGCCATTGTGGGACAACGGTTCCCGCGCTCAAACGGGCCGACCGGGGGCTTTGGGGGACCCCCGATTTGATCCCCGGTTTGGCGCCGTGTAACTTTATCCAAGTCAGAGCGACACGGGCCGGGAAAACAACCGGAACGGGCACTGGCCGGGGGTCACGAACCAAGCTCCCACCTCAGGGTGGTAGAGTGGGTGGCCTCGAAGCGAGACAAAACTTTGA